>JAWOKW010000105.1:0-4528 GCA_033854095.1 Candidatus Methanoperedens sp.
TGACATTTTTCTTCGGATGGCATGAAATCCGAGATCACTAATACCTTATCTTTAGTCATATTATTTATATTTATCAATATTATTATAAATAATTTTGTAGCAACGATGACCTACAGATGAGCGTCAAAAGATATATCTTTATTATAATAATCCTCGTCGGGCTATCCAGTGCCTACCTTGTCATCAATTACAGCAGCATCTTTCTATTTATCCTTCCCCTCTGGACCTTCATAATCGGCTTCCTCTCATCATCGCCAAAGCGGGGTTTCCTAAGCGGCGTAGTTTTGTTCTACTCCTACACCATAGCAGTCACGATATTAATGCGCCCCGGATTCTTAGCCAATATTCCCCTCTACCTTTATTATTATCTCATTGCCTTTGTTTTAGGAGGTTTTCTTTTTCCTATTATTGGAGTCCTTGCATCATCGGCAAAAAAGGAGTTCAATGCGAAAGCCTTTGCAGCCATTGCGCTCACCGTTCTGGGGATAGGTCTTTCCATATACTCTGCGATGCCTGAAAGCGGGTACTATATAAGCATAGGCTTAACTTCCCCACAGCAGGAATTTGAGCGATTAGAGGCCTATCTCCCGATGCCTTACCTCATGGATACACCGTATAAAAGGCTCTTTGAGAATTATACAAATGAGATTGAAAAGGCAGCGCTGCTCAGGACCGCACTGCTGAAGAACTATTCTCTGCAAGTAGAGGAGACTGAGCAGGGACCAATGGTCGTTCTCAGTTTGAATTTCCTGCCTGGGAGAATTGGACCACCAGGCAAATACACTTACGAAGGAGGTGTGTTCTCACATGTGTCAGAAAGCTATTCTGTTGCTTCTCCTCCCTATGAAAAGGCTCTCAAGCTCCAGCCGAGATATTCTCTGAGAACCTTTACAAAGAAAACACAAGAAGCGGTCGTTATAGATGGACCGCCGCCTGCTTCGCCTAACGCTTCATTTACTGAGATCCCACTGCCGCCTTCTGATTGGCATGAGGTCACGGCCTTCGATGTACCGGTCAGGATGTTATCCAGACCTAACGCCAGCGCGGAGATCATCATGTATCTCGGCAGCACCGACTCAAGAAGGATTTCCCAGGGCTACTGGATTACCCAGGCGTATACAGAAGCCTTTAGAGTTGCGCTGGAGCCCGGCACTGAGTGGACTCGTGCGGAAGCCCAGATCATGACAGCAACATCGGTCAGCGGCTTTGGAGATTAGCTGGAAACTTGTTTACAGATACAAATTCATGTTATGTTTCAGCCTGTACGTGATTTGATTATGAGTCGAAAAGCTTATCTTAACATGTGTAAATAATAACAAACACATGTTAAAGCTCGCAATCAACTCCATTCCAGAGCTTTCAAAGCTCCTCACATTTCTCGGAAACGAGCAGCGCCTCCGCATACTCAAAACAATAGCAGTGCAGGAGAAATACGCAAGAGAAATCTCAGAGGAACTCGGCATCTCAAGACCGCTGGTGAACATATACCTGAAGCAGTTCGAGAAACTTGGGCTTGTGAAAGGCAGAAGCGAGGTCTCAGAGGAGACTCCGTACTTCAAGAGATACTATAAATCTGTGCCGTTCGAGCTGGTTGTGAGCCTGGAAGTGATTCAGAATATAAAGGAGGATTGAGAAAATGAAAATAAAGAATATATGGATATTAATTGTGATTGTAGTCATTATTGCTGCAATAATGCTGCTTAATTTTGGATTTAATATATGGCCGCTTTTAGTCTTCTCTGCTGGCGTGATCATAATATATGGCATAATAGACGGCATCGGTAAGTTCGCAAATAAGTTAGTCGATACTTTGGCAAAAAGGCAGGCAGTCAGTAATGAAGAAATAAATACAAAAATAGAACTCCTGATGCAGAAAACGCTGGTTATAGAGAATAAAATCGATAAAATCAATACAATACTTGAGAAGGTCTCAGAGTAGCAGGTGATAGAATGGCAATAGGAACTAATGAAATATTTATGATCTTGCTGATGTATGCAATTCCCCTGGTAGTGGTTGTATATCTGATAATTCTGGCTAATCGCTATGTAGAAGCAAAGGTGCAAGAATCAAAAGCATCTACAAACATGAACGCGTTGAAAGAATCCATGGATAGGATCGAGAAAAGGCTTGATAAAATTGAGAACATACTTGAAAAAGTTTCAGATTAAGGAGGAATAAAAAATGAAGATAAGCAACGTAGTTATAGCCGTGTCAGCAATGCTTGTTCTTCTTATTATGATGAGTCTTGTTGGAATTTCGGTAACACCATTTGCATTTTTATTATTCGGAATTCCAATAGCGTTATTTGCATATCTGATAATTCTGGCAAAACGCTATGTGGATGCAAAGGTACTTGAATCAAACGCGTCCACAAACATGAATGCTTTGAAAGAGTCCATGGATAGGATCGAGAAAAAGCTTGATAAAATAGACAAGATACTTGAAAAGGTCTCAGAATAATTGGTGGTCGAATGATTGAAACTATTTATCCTGTTTGTCCTTTTGGCCCTTGTAATTATCTATGCCTCTTATGCCACTATAAGACAACTGCGCACTCTTGGGGGATATCAGGCGCGGCGTATCTTCGATCTCATGATCATAGGCACAATCCTCTACCTGCTGGATTTCCTTATGCCGCAGGAACGCGGAAGGCAGACGATTATCCTGAGAACAGCAGGCATTTTGATGTTTCTGTATGGGTATGGAATTCTATTACTGAATAAGTACCGTGAAGGCAGGAAAGAGGCAAAATCATGACAATACCGCTCTGTCGCAATCCTAAACTTTACGGTTTGCTGGGGTTCATCCTTGTGGCAGCTCCCTCTCTTTTCTTCTTTTTCATGGGGATACCCGGAACAAGAGTCACAGAGACCGAATATGCTAATGGCAGCAAAACCAGCGTTACTGAAACGGTCCGGATGGGAGCATTTAATCCCTTTCTCCTGAGCTTTGTTATCGGGGCTGCCGTAGCTGCCTTAGGATGCTATCGAAGCACGCTCATGGCATGGGTTGGAAGTCTTTTCGTCCTTGCTTACTCGATACTTGGAATCTTCAGCATAGGATTGCTCACATTACCTGGCGCTGTTCTCCTTGTAACAGGCGCTGTACTAAAGACCCTTAAATATTAAGAAAGTATGATTAAGTGAAAGGAGGTATTAAATGAGCTGGTTTTATTTAATTTTAGCAATAATTCTGGAAGTGTCTGGTACTACATCCATGAAGTTGTCCCAGGGTTTTACGAAGACATTGCCATCGATAGTAATGTTCATCTTTTATACACTCAGCCTGATTTCGTTGACACTGGCTCTAAAAAAGGTTGATGTAAGCGTGGCTTATGCTGTTTGGTCAGGTCTTGGAACAACTCTGATAGCACTCATAGGGATCTTTTATTTCAAGGAGCCGTCCACTATTATCAAGGTGTTTTCAATTTGTCTTATAATAACAGGTGTCGTTGGTTTGAATCTAAGTGGAGGAGGACACTAAGAAGTTTTTATAAAAATTTATGGTGACAGTTGAAGAATACAAATCGGGGGAGATCTTCGAATACATGCGACAAATTGATCTTGCAGTGAAACTTTTGAATATCCCATTAATAAAAAATACAGTCCGAAGAAAATTAACCAGAAAACTGGAAAAACATTGTGGCGATTTTATTCTTGCTTCCCAGGAGGATTTGGATTGCTTAATTAATTCTGCAAGAACTGTCGCAGTCGGTCCGCGGATGTGCTATCATTTGTATAAAAAAGATCTCAGCTATGCAATATTTCTGGATGAACTTGCAGATTCATTGATTCAAATGGGTTATGCTAAAGAAATCTCTAAAGAGGATGCTGTTATTGTGATGAAAGAAGGAAAAGAGAGTGGACGTTTGCAGTTAATATCTATGGTTTCTGGAAAGCCGCTTGAGTTGTGTAATCAATCTATCATAACATGTTGTTTATGGAAATTGGAAAGGGCGGGATTTAAAATCATCGATAAGGCTGCTATCGCTTCAAATAATCGAAAATATAGCACAGGCGCGAGTACTCTTCTGGATCTGTCCAGATGATTTAATAAAGTTTATGTTTCTTTTTTGGTTATCCAGCGCACGGTCAGAATTGAAGCTATTAAAAATACTAATGTGATTACAACAAAAAAGAATCTGATGGAAGATTCAGAAACGCTGAACGGGTTGTCCGGGTGCATAATTCTTCCTGCTCTTATCATCAACCCCCATACAGACAGAGCCAGCCCTATTCCAAGAAAAGATATTATTTTCGGATTCTCTGAGGTAGAGGATATGAAATAAATGCCCATAGACATTAGGGAAATAAGAATCGTAGCCTGAAGCCGCGGTTCGCCCCAGAAGATTCCACCCCAGGCAAGTTGCGATGTAATATTGCCCGCTATGGTGGCTGCTACCCAGAATATAATAGCCGTCTTTTCAATAGCGAAGAGTAAAGAGATGCCTGAACTTTTCCTGAAAAGCGATATCAGACTTACCAGACCCAGAGCGGTAAACAAAAAGAGACCGCTGTTTATTAAAGC
>JAWOKW010000106.1:0-8159 GCA_033854095.1 Candidatus Methanoperedens sp.
CCTTCCTTTGATGCATGGGCAAGATTTGCAAGGTCACCGCTTGCGCCAAGTGAGCCTTTCTCAGGGATCACAGGATGTATGCCGCAGTTCAGCATGCTGATAAGGGTCTTGATGACCCCAACCCTGACTCCAGAATACCCTTTGGACAGAGAATTTGCGCGCAGAAGCATTACTGCTCTTATGACATCCTCTGGAAGTGGTAACACCGTACACAACTTTTTCAGATGCTACAAGTGAATCCACGAATTTGCGGCATTTCATGACCTTTTGTTTAGCATCTGCCGATAGTTCCACCTTTTCAAAGTTGCAGGCAACTGAAACGATGTCTTTAATGGAAAGGTTTTCACCATCTATGATTACTGGCATAATGATCTCATCGATGTACTCAAGAATCTTATCATCTTTTTTTCTATTGCTGATCAATGTCGGCAGCTATAGTGACTTCCATACCCCTCGATAGCCTTTTCTTCTAAAGAATATATCCGTTACCCACACTGTATTCCCTTCAACTGCATAAACGGCTCTGTAATCCCCTATCCTCAACCTGTATAAATTCTCCCTTCCTTTTGTGCCCTCTAATTTTTTAATATCAGCCTTTGGTCTATTCCTGAAAGGATCATTTTCCAGGTTTCTTAATGCCAATTTTATCCTGTCTTTCGTGTCTGCATCTAATTCTCTCAGGAACTTGGCAGCACCCGGATGAACCTTTATGTCATAACCCATCAAATTTCATCCAGGGGGATGAATTTATCTTTCTCTTGAAGGAGTTTGTACTGCCGCTCCATGAACTCTTCATTATCGACCTGCTTCATTATGCGGCGAAGGATGTTATCATAGGTTTCACCTTTTAAGCCGTATGATTTTAACATATCTCTGACTTCTTTTGTTATCGGAATAGTAGTTAGCTCGCTCATTTACATCACTTATAATAGTTATTAAAACTATAAGTATTTAAAAGTTTCTAATAGCCGAATGGCAATCAATATTGTATGAAATCCTTGTATTTGTTTAGCGTAGGCACAATTCTTGGCTCCATTTTCACCAAGATATTATTGGATGAAGGTATTGCTTTTGATGATCATTGAATATTTACATCTCAGTTCCATTATGAACTTGGAATAGAGAATGCCTTTTCACCTACAGCACTACTTCAGTCTCCAAGAGCGCCTTTGCCGAAAGCTTTTCTTGGATTCACGAAATCAAATTTAAGTATGTCATCTGCGAAGGCCGTCTTTATTATTGGGTCCAGGCAGAAAGCATTCTTTTTTCCGGCGTACGCGGCTGCGGTTATTGCTGCGTATCCACCTAAGTGACCTATGCTCTCGGCATAGTTCTCATAATCTGGCCCTCCAGGTTCGCATATGCAACTCCTACCGCTCGCGGTTAAGAAGACATTGGTAGTTCCATATGGATTTCCTGCATTTTTCTGAATATCCATTGATAGATACAATGCTGATAATCCAGCATTGCTGCTTCCTGTTGCCATTGCTGTTGAACATCCTGCTGCGATTGCAATGGTCATGGCTATCTGAGAACTATCAAAACTTTCGTAATTTTCGAAGTAGTTCTTGTTTGACTCGTGACCGTAACCGGTCACTATTGTGCTTATGTCTTTTACAGTCTCGATAGCTTTTGCAGTACCGAGCCTGCCATATTTCTTTTTCACAAGTTCTTCGCCCCAGTATATTAGTTCGTCGAATATATCGTTCGTTAATACTGGCGTTGCATACTTCGGAAATTCTATCCCGTTTTCCATGTAGCCACCGTGCCTGGTTTGATATAGTACGCTTGCAGCACTTGCTACCTGCACTACAACATAGCATGGATCATCTGGCGTCCTGCTTGTCTGCACGATATCTGCCATGTGACAGAAACATAAATCTCCAGCCTCATTTAATCGACGCGCAGGAATAATACTGCCCAATTCGATATGATCTGAGTGCTTTATTGCGCTCCCACCTGAAACTATGCTGACCTGCTTTTGCATCCAGCGGCATGCATTTTGTACGTCCAGAGGGGTCGGAATATGGACTACCTGCCAGACGGTATTGCCAACTGCTTCCTTGATCTGCTTTGCCTGATAGTCGGGAAATTTCTGGTCGATGTTGATGATAAACTGCTTATCGATTTCGTCCTGGAGTTTTTCATCACCGGCGAATACTCTGACATAGCAGTCGTCCACTAATGCTGGGTGGGTCTCGACCATGTGTTCCTGGACGATTGCTGCAGAACGTATTTGATGGTTCAAGACTTCGAGAAAATAGTTGATGACCTCAGGAGTAACTTCCTCCCTGAAATCAAATCTTGCGATGCATGTTCTTCTTATATCATCCCACATCTGCTGCATTGCAGGATTTTTGCTGGGGGAGAGCTCGCCATCAGAACATACGAAATCTGTTCCAGATATGGTATAAGGGATATCCTGTTTCGAAATGGGAATGTTGAATATGGTACCTGTCTCAGGCGATTTGACTGATTCAAGCATTTTTGCAGCGTAGCGATTCGCTTCTAAATATCGATATTCCTTTTCTATTCTTCGGGTAAACCGATTGCTTTTCCTTGAACGATCTAGTGTTTCCTGTAAAGATGTTTCCTGTACAGATTTTAGATTAGGATTATCTCTCAGTATTTTGTTTCTTAAATCTTTATCTATGGCATTCAAAGTCTCAAAAATAATAGTTCCAGCTTTTGTTGATTCGCTGACAGTTATCTTTTTAGTTTTTGCTCCAATAAGATTTGCATTAGAAAGATTTGCACCGGAAAGATTTACTCCGTTAAGGTTTGCTTCTGAGAGATTTGCATTAGAAAGATCCGCTTCGGAAAGGTCTGTTCCTTCAATGGATCCAGATTTACTATAGTTTTTCAAGTAAGATTTTGCAGTAGAGAGGTTTGCGCCAGAGAGATTCGCACCAGCAAGATATGCTCCAGAGAGTTTTGCCTCTGAGAGATTTGCCTCAGAAAGGTCTGCGCCAGAAAAATTTGCGCCAGTGAGGCAAATTCCAGAAAAGTCTGCTCCATGAAGAGTTGCTTCGGAGAAATTTGTATGTGAGAGTGTTGCTCCAATGAGTTTGAAGTCTATATCTGTTAAGGTTGCACGGGAGAGATTCGTTATAGAATATATGTTCAGCTTACCATTTTCCATCTTAACAATGAAATTATAGATTCTAACATCGTCATCGATTCTTAGGTTCACTTCGGTTTTTTCATCGTTAAGTTTAAGCGAAAGAGAGCTTTTTTCAGTAGATATTTTTATAGCATTATCGTTATCGGTTTTTTCAATTTTTGCGGTATCTATCCAATCGATATTCAATTTCTGTTTTAACTCCATCAGCCCTTTGCTATCATTTCCTGGGATGTCCTCCCAGCTAAACAAGTACTGTTGAATTTATAGTTTACCATAGATAATCACTAACAAAAACCCTTTTTAAGTATAGCAGGAGATATAAACTAATAATTAAACAGTCGTTACATAAAAATGAATTTCTTGCAAAAATCCTCTGTCCAGATATACGAACCGCAGCAGGATCCTAATGACCTGCGAGTTAAGAACATCATCAAGCCTGGAACCTCAGACCGACCCGCAGAAATCGGGATCATCGGAGTGCCTTTTGATAAAGCGGTCTCCCTGGGAGGTGGACGTGAAGGCTCAAGACTTGCTCCTGATGCAGTAAGGAAGGGATTAAAGAAATACGGAACTACGTTCAATATAGAGCATAAGATCGATCTCAGCGATTTGAACATTGTGGATTTTGGAGACGTGGCAGTTACTGAAGATATAGCAGGAACGCATGAAAGAATAACAGCCGCAGTTGGTCATTTATTGGCTAAAGGAATACTTCCTATTGTAATAGGGGGCGGGCATGATATATCAATCGGAACGGTCAGGGCGTTATCTGAATTCCATTACAGGGAAATTGGTGGGATAAACATCGATGCGCATTTCGATGTGCGTGATATCATTGATAACAGAATCACGAGCGGAACCCCGTTTCGGAAACTGCTGGAGACGGGGTTACTTAAAGGGGAATATTTTGTTGAAATGGGAGCCCACGATAATTTAAATTCAAGAACTTACTACGATTATCTTATGTCCAAAAATGTGTCCGTATTTACACTTCCAGATGTCGTGGCTCGAATCCCAGAAGTAATGGAAAAGGCACTGAAAATTACAGGTTCGAACACAAGATCCGCGTTTATCAGCATTGATATTGATTCTGTCGCTCAGTGTTTTGCACCTGGAAGCAGCGCACCCGATGCATGTGGATTCAATCCTGAGCAGATAAGAGAACTGGCTTTTCTGGCAGGAGCCTCAAAAGCAGTAAAACTTCTGGATATCGTGGAAATAAATCCAAGGTTTGATGTGGATAACAGAACTGCAAGACTGGGCGCATCTATTATTATCAGCTTTTTAAATGGATTTAAAATGAGACGGAGTGTTCAAAATGGCAAGACCGATGTATTATGAAGAAAAGCCAGAAGGAAATATTAAGGCATATACAGGCAGGAAACTTCACTGCAAGAGCTGGGACGCAGAAGCAGCGCTGCGAATGCTTATGAACAATCTTGACCCGCAGGTAGCTGTTAATCCTGATGAGCTTATAGTCTATGGAGGCTCAGGAAGAGCAGCGAGAAACTGGAGAGAATATAATAGAATCGTTAATGCATTGCGAATACTGGATGACGATGAAACCCTGTGCATCCAGTCAGGAAAGCCAGTGTATATCGCTCCTACCCATAAAGAAGCTCCAAGAGTAGTGCTTGCCAATTCCAACATAGTTCCAAAATGGGCAACCCAGGAGAACTTTGATAGATATGATGAACTTGGCTTGACCATGTACGGGCAGATGACCGCAGGTAGCTGGATATATATCGGGACGCAGGGAATACTTCAGGGAACATATGAAACACTTGCTGCTGTTGCAAGAACACATTTTAATTCAGATTCTTTAAAAGGCAAATTCGTATTGACCGCAGGAATGGGCGGCATGAGCGGAGCTCAACCAATGGCTGCGACCATGAACGAAGCAGTTACACTCGATGTCGAAGTGCGTGAAGAAAGGATAAGAAGGAAAGTGGAAGAAGGCTATTGTGACAGGATAACATCAAGAATAGACGAGGCGATAACATGGGTCATGGAGGCAAAACAAAAGGAAATACCTCTGTCTGTAGGATTGGTTGGAAATGCTGCTCTTGTGCACCCTGAGCTTGTTAAATTGAATATAATCCCGGATGTCGTTACTGACCAGACCCCTGCCCATAACCTGTCCAGTTATGTTCCGATTGGAGACCTGAAACAACTTGATGAGCTAAGAGAGAGCGATAATAAAGAATATCACAGCAGAGCATTGAGCTCGATCCGGCTGCATGTTGAAGCTATACTTGAGATGCAAAGGCGTGGTGCCATTGTATTTGATTATGGGAACAATCTTCGTGAACAGGCAGAGCGCGCAGGCGTAAATATACGTGATGAAAAAGATGGGTTTAGATACAAGGGTTTTGTGCTGGAATATATCCGCCCCTTATTCTGTGCTGGTAAAGGACCTTTCAGATGGGCTGCACTTTCTGGAGACTATGAAGATATAGAAGCCATAGATGCTAAGCTCCTCAGGATGTTCCCAGAAGATAAGGCATTGGCACGCTGGATAAAATTGGCTTCAAAAAAAGTACCGACACTGGGTTTGCCTTCAAGGGTGTGCTGGCTTGGGTATGGGGAGCGCTCAAAACTGGGTATCGAAATTAACAGAATGGTCGCTTCGGGTGAAATCAAAGCTCCAGTTGTGATTGGAAGAGATCATCTTGACTGCGGGTCAGCTGCGTCTCCCTATAGAGAAACCGAAGGGATGCTGGACAATAGTGATGCAATCGCTGATTGGCCGCTGCTTAATTTTGCACTAAATTCTATAAACGGCGCAAGCTGGGTGAGCTTCCATCACGGAGGCGGGGTCGGAATCGGAAATTCCCTTCATGCCGGGCTTGTCATCGTTGCAGATGGGACAGATGAGCGCGAAGAGAGGTTGAAAAGAGTATTGACTGTAGACCCTGGAATCGGGATCGCAAGGCATGTGGATGCAGGCTATCAGATAGCGATTGATACTGCAAAGCAAAAGATGGTCAAAATACCAGAATAGCTGGAGAACATCGATATGAAACCAACAGCAGACCTGATTATAATCAATGCAAATGAACTGTTGACATCATCAGGGAATTCATCCAGTCCGAAAACAGGTGAACAGATGGAAGACCTTGGAATTATCCGGAATGGTTCCTTAGCAGTTTCAAAGGATAAAATAATCGCCTGTGGAAACTCAGATGAAGTTATAGAAAATGTGTTAAAGGCGCCAGATACTGTGGAGATAGATGCTTCTGACAGGGTAGTGATGCCTGGTTTTATTGACTGCCATACGCATCTGGTATTTGCAGGCTCAAGAGAAAATGAATTTGAAAAAAGAATTAAAGGTGCAAGCTACCTTGACATTCTAAAATCGGGAGGCGGGATACTTAACACGGTTCGAGCTACAAGGGCTGCGAGTAAAGAGGAACTGATCAAAAAGTCACTGAAGCATCTGGATACGATGTTAAAATTTGGGACAACTACGATCGAGGCAAAGAGCGGATATGGATTAACGATAAAAGATGAATCAAAGCAGCTGCAGGTTATGAACGAATTGAATAAAATACATCCCATCGATATAATACCTACTTTTTTAGTGCATACCACGCCGCCTGAATTTAATAGTAAAGACGAGTACATTGATTCTGTAATCAATGATATGCTTCCCAAAATGCAGGGCATGGCAGAATATTGCGATATCTTCTGCGAACATGATGTGTTTAATCCTGCTCAGTCGCTGAAGGTTCTAACTGCTGCAAAAGAACTGGGTTTTAAACTAAAAATCCATGCTGACCAGTTAGCTGATGCGGGCTGTGCGCAGCTTGCTGCTAATCTGCATGCGACCTCAGCAGGTCACCTGGATCATATATCCAGAGAAGGTATCAATGCAATGGCAAATAGCGAGACCATTGCTGTATTGCTTCCAGGCGCATCGTTCTTTCTTGGTTCTGATACATACGCGCCTGCATCTGAAATGATCTCGAAAGGATTAGCAGTTGCGCTGGGTACTGATTTTAACCCTGGCTCATGTCCAACTGAATCTATGCAGATTATTTTAACGCTGGCATGTATAAAAATGAAAATGTCACCAGCACAGGCGATTAACGCAGCTACAATAAATGCAGCTCATTCAATAGATAGAGCAGATATCATTGGAAGTCTGGAAGTTGGAAAGAGAGCAGATATAATAATCTTAGATGTACCAGATTACAGATGGATACCATATCATTTTGGAGTAAATCTCATCTATAATGTAATAAAAAAAGGAAAGATTTTAGTATCCTGAATGCCGTCAGAGTATACGTATTTCATTTTTTCAAAACTGCTTTCAGGTAATTCTTATATGGTCTTTCATCTTATGACGAGCTGTGAATTTCTGGAAAATACTGGCAGTGGTTATGATTTGCCTGCTGGCTGTTGCCGTAGGGCTAAGATTTATCTACACAGAGGCACATATATTTCCACTTAGTGAAGAGCAAAAGAACTTTGCAATAAACGCAGCTCAGAATGGATTGAAAGACGAAATTGGGAGTAATAACTATAATGTTACAGTGCAGCCGCGCGGGCGGATAATATCCACAGCTAACGGGGATAAAAAGGTCGTTCGCGTTGTTTTCATTCAGGGGAATATAACCATAACCGCACTTGTTGATATGGATACAGGCAATATTGTAGAAAAGACACGGATCGAATCCAGCGGATGGATGAGCGAGTATCAGAATCAAAGTCCAAAGCGCTGGGGTCATCAACGCTTATTCAGGTGATATAGTGGAAACCCTAATGGAACTGCAGGATGTATGGAAAATCTACCGCATGGGTGAGTTTGATGTGCCTGCGCTTGCGGGAGTAGACCTGAAGATCAACGCAAGCGAGTTCGTAGCTATAACAGGTCCAAGCGGCTGTGGCAAGTCAACCATGCTAAACATGATAGGCTGTCTTGATATGCCTACCCGCGGAAAAGTCCTGCTGGAGGGCAGGGATATATCAGAAATCAGAGGCAATGAACTGGCGCGCATAAGAGGTAAAAAAATCGGGTTCATATTCCAGA
>JAWOKW010000107.1:0-2805 GCA_033854095.1 Candidatus Methanoperedens sp.
TAGAGTCCCGCATCATTGAACGTGTAGGTAAGATTATCTGAAGGATTGGTCAGGGCATTTCCATTCAATGTCCACAGCCAGGATGTTAGCGTCTGGTTGGCGGTGAAATTAAATCTCACAGTTTCACTGGCGTTTACTGATAGGGTTAAGTCATCATCATCGGTCTTATTATTGCCCCAGGATATTATGCTGGGTGCAGGTGGTCCAGCTGGAGCCTGAACTATAACAGTCCAGGTGATAGTATTGCTGGAGCCGTTTGCATTCGTAGCATTTACTTTTAGGGTTTTAGTGCCTGAGGCATCCCAGGAAGTACTGATATTATTATAATTATTACTCTGGCTTATATTATCCTTAAACCAGTTCCAGGTATTTATGATCTGGTCAGCGGTAGCATTGAACGTAACAACTTCGCTGGTGTTTAATGTTAATGTTGTACTATTATTATTGGTCTTACTGTTGCCCAAGGATGTTATTTCAGGTGTGCCGGGATAATACGCAGTCACGCTCAGTACCTTATAATCTGAAGATACATTGTAATAAATCCTTATATCCACAGTAACTGCGTCATCGGTTGTAACATTAAGTGGAAAGTCGATAGTTTTGCTGGAATTCGGAACTATTGTCTCATCTCCTATCCATCTGCCCTCTGCCTTTGAGGTATCAGAGACATTGATTTCATTGATTGTTATAGTGTCATTGAGCGACTCGTTTCCGACATTCTCAATAGTGATTCTGAGTGTATCATTCTTAACAGAATTGAATGACGAGGTATAATTCAATGTAAGATTATGTCCGGGAACATCTAATTGTGTCCACGAATCAATAGATGATGCGCTGGATGGTATAGCCAAAGCACCTAACAGAAGTAACAATGCAATAAGTTTCATAATATCACCATAACCTCACATAACGGCGGTTAATATAAATACGCCGAGAGTTTTAGAGTTCTGTTCGGTTTATTAAAACTTTATAGTGGTTTTTTTTAGAATTTTAGGATTTAGTATGAGTTAGATTAGTTTCATTTTAATTATAAATCCTGTTTTATGAGATTAACGCAAAAAACCATCTAATTAGATAATATCGTTACGGATATTATTTTTCAACTATAAAACTGTCGGTACTTAAAGATTGTTGAGTGCATGGACTGTTGGAAGAGGCTGAACCTAAAGAACATTTTGAAATATCTGAAAAGCCAACATAGATTGAGCCGATAGGGCTATGATTATTCGCTATCAATAGGTAGAGAATGAAAAGTATTTAGAAAAAGATACGTATTATATCTCGATTTTTGAAAAAAAGTAGCTTCCGACCATGAGGAAAAGTGCAGTTATGCCCGAAAGCACCGCAAAATCAGCTACAAAGCCAAAGTGCATCTGACCTATAAGGGCACCTCTTAATCCGTCAACCCCGAATGTCAGCGGGTTCAGGCTCGCTATCGCTACAATCGAACCGGGAAGCCCTTCAAGTGGAAAGAGGGCCCCGGAAAGGAAAAATACCGGCATCACCAGGAAATTCATTATCATCTGGAAACCCTGCATATCTTCAAGGAGCGATGCTATGGCTGTACCCATCGCTGTAAAAAGTAAAGCTGTCAGCGCCATTACTAAAAAGGCTACTGGCAGGAACACAATATTTGTTGGTCTGAATCCGGCAGCGATCGATATGAAGAACACGATAATGCCCTGAAGGGTTGCCACGGTCGCGCCGCCAAGGGTTCTGCCTATCATGATATTGAGCCGCGATACAGGAGCAACAAGCGTTTCTTTCAGGAATCCGAACTGCTTATCCCATATGATCTCCATCCCTGAAAAAATTGCGGTAAAAAGAATGCTCATGGCAATCACTCCCGGAGCGAGGAATTCTAGGTAATTTCCCTGCCCTGCCTTCTGGAATATAGGACCGAAACCGTATCCCAGCGCGACCAGGAAAAGAAGGGGCTGCCCGAGTGAGCCTATAATCCTTGAGCGTGAACGGATATATCGCTTGAGCTGCCTGAGCCAGAGTATGTAAATTGTTCTGATCATCGTCTGCTCCACATCTTGCGGTTCATCCGCATCTGGTCAATGCTTCCTGCCTCTTCTTCGCGTATTTTTTTGCCTGTCAGGGAGAGAAATGCTTCTTCCAGCGACTTTGTACCTGTTTTTGTCTTAAGACCTTCAGGGCTGTCTTCGGCTACGATTCTCCCGTGGTCTATAATCGCCACGCGGTCGGCAACGCGTTCAGCTTCGTCCATGTAATGCGTGGTGAAAAATACTGTAATACCCGCGGTGCCGTTTAAGTCTTTCAGGTATTTCCATATGTGATTGCGTGTCTGGGGGTCAAGGCCTATGGTCGGTTCATCCAGGAACAACACCTTCGGTGTATGAAGAAGCCCCCTTGCAATCTCAAGCCTCCGCTTCATCCCTCCAGAGAAGTGTTTTACAAGATCGTTTTTTCTGTCCCAGAGTTCAACGAAATTAAGAAGTTCTTCGATTTTGTTCTTTAATAGCTTATCAGGCACCCTGTAAAGTACGCCGTGGAATTCCATGTTTTCGTAAGCAGTAAGCTCGTCATCAATGCTTGGATCCTGAAACACTATTCCAAAAGAGCGTCTCACTGCATCCTGGTTTGCAATCGGGTCGTAGCCGTTCACGAGCATTGTCCCGGTCGTGGGGTGAAGAAGAGTTGTGAGCATCTTTATTGTGGTTGTTTTCCCGGCGCCGTTGGGTCCGAGGAACGCAAAAGTCTCACCGCGTTTCACTGAAAATGAAATATTATCCACAGCAGTAAAGTCGCCGAACTTTTTTGTGAGATTCCGCACTTCTA
>JAWOKW010000108.1:0-6306 GCA_033854095.1 Candidatus Methanoperedens sp.
GATTGACCAGGGAAGATATACAGGCATGTTTGTTATTTGCGACGGAATCCCTTGAAAACACCACTTTTATGCCTTTGACAGCAGAGGCATGCTAAGATGCGTTTCCTTGTGGATGAATGCACGGGGCCAGCGGTTGCACAGTGGTTGCGCCAGCAAAATCGCATATTGATCACAAATGATAAAGATTTTGGTGACCTTGTATTTCGAGATAGAAAACCACATAAAGGCGTGATACTTTTGCGTCTTGAAGATGAACGTTCTGCAAACAAGATAGCTGTATTGAGACGCTTGTTTGAAAAATATGAAAAATCCCTTCCTGGACATTTCATTGTTGTTACAGAAACGACTGTCAGAATAACGTGATAGATTTGAATCGAAATATAAAATGACAAACTACAAACCAACAGAACATAAAAGTGTGCAAGCCCGCATACTGAAATATGCAGAAGACATCGGCTGGACGTTCGTCCCGCAAAGAGAAGCCGAGCAGCGCAGAGGCTTTGATTCATCCGGCGCTTCATCCAGAGATAAAGCCAAAAATGCTTCCCGCTTCTTTAGCGATACTTTATTTGAAAAAGTAAAAGAGTTCAATCCGAAATTCAAAGACACAAAAGAAGAACTCCTGCGCAAACTCAATTTGCCTCTACCCACCATCGTTGGCAATCGGGATTTTTTACAATACCTTCAGGGAGAAAAGACTTTTTTCAGCAAAGAGGAAAACCGTGAGTTTAACCTTGTGCTGATAAACTATGACGAGCCTGACAAAAATGTGTATGAAGTAACCGATGAATACTATCTCTTCAATGGACAATATGCCAACAGGGAAGATGTGGTCTTCCTTATCAATGGCATTCCAGTTCTGGTAATCGAATGCAAAAACGCTACAAAAGACGAAGCCATTGCAATCGGTATAGACCAGATCAGACGCTACCACCGTGAAACACCTGAATTTTTCAGCCCAGAACAGATTTTCACTGCTACTGAAAGCATTGGCTTTTCGTATGGCGTAACCTGGAACCTCATCAAAAGAAATATTTTCAACTGGAAAGAAGAAGAAATAGGCAACCTGGAAGCAAAAGTAAAATCATTTTGCAGCAGGCAGAATATACTTGATTACCTGAAAAAATTCATTATTTTTGCAGAGCAAAATGAAGAACTGAACAAATACATTTTAGCCCAACACCAGAAAACAGCCGTAGTAAAAGTAATTGAACGGGCAATAGACAAGAAAAAGACACGGGGTTTAGTATGGCACACACAGGGAAGCGGCAAAACCTTTACAATGATAAAAATAGCAGAACTGCTATTTAAAGCCCCTGAAGCCGAAAAACCCACCATTCTTTTGTTGATCGACCGCAATGAACTGGAAGACCAGATGGCCAGAAATCTTGAATCATTGGGTGTAAAAAATGTGGTACAGGCAGAATCCATAAGAGACCTGCAAAGATTACTGAAAAACGATTACAGAGGAATAATAGTGAGCATGATGCACAAGTTCAAGGATATGCCTGCTGATGTTAATCTTCGTAAAAACATTTATGTGCTGATTGATGAAGCCCACCGCACCACAGGAGGCGATTTAGGAACTTATCTATGGCTTCAGTCCCCAATGCTACCCTGATAGGATTTACAGGAACGCCAGTTGACAAAACAGTTCATGGCAAAGGAACATTCAAAACCTTTGGGATTGAAGATGAAACTGGGTATTTGCATAAATATTCCATTGCAGAAAGTATTGAACTTAGCAGAAGCTTATGGCGTAAGCGACATCGAGGAATTGAATAAAATACTGGAACGTGCCGTAAATACCCGCAACTTTTTGAAAGGAAAGGAACGGGTAGAAAAGGTGGCTGAATATGTAGCAAGGCATTACAAAGAAAATGTAGAGCCAATGGGTTATAAGGCATTCCTGGTTGGCGTTGACCGTCCAGCATGTGCCATGTATAAGAAGGCACTTGATAAATTCCTGCCCCCAGAATATTCGGAAGTAGTCTATACAGGCAACAACAACGATACAGAAGACTTAAAGAAATATCACATTGACGCTATAAAAGAAAAGGAAATTAGAAAAAAGTTCACAAAAATAGGAGAACTGCCCAAGATACTGATCGTTACAGAAAAGCTTCTAACGGGCTTTGATGCGCCGATTCTGTACGCAATGTATCTGGATAAACCAATGCGTGACCATACCCTTCTTCAAGCCATTGCAAGGGTGAACAGACCATATGAGAACGAAGAAAAAGACATGAAAAAGCCTCATGGGTTTGTCCTGGATTTTGTGGGTATATTTGACAAACTTGAAAAAGCCCTTGCATTTGACAGCAAAGAAATCAATTCGATAGTGAAGGATATTCAACTGCTGAAACACCTGTTCAAGGCAAAGATGGAAGAAAGTGTCCCTCCGTATTTACAACTGATCAAATTTGGTTTTAATGACAAAGACACCGATAATCTCATTGCACACTTTAGAGATAAATCTAAAAGAAAAGAATCTTTGGAAAAGCCTAATGACTGTTTATTTGGGTGACTATGAAAAGACCGAAAAGAAATTGAATGAAATAACAACAGAAAAGAAGGAATCTACTTAGATTTCCGACGCACTCCAAAATAACCTCACCAACTTTATTCTATTCGAGGATTGGGCATGAGCCCAATCCTCAAAAGAAATGCTTGATAAAAGCAAGGAGTTACTAAAATGGTTAAAGACAAAGTTGTAGAAGCTATCAGATTCTTGGAGCACTGTCTGAAGGAGAAAGGATTGAACGTCTCAAAGATCATCCTGTTCGGCTCTCAGATCAAAGGAAAAGCAAGCAAGGAGAGCGATGTGGATATTGTAATAATCTCGGATGATTTTCGGAACAAAAACATTTTTGAAAGGGCACGATTAACCAAAGAAGCTGAAATAAAGACCCTGAGAAAATTTATGATGCCTCTTGATATTATTACTCTTACCTCTGAAGAATTTGAAAATGAAAAGTCGCTTATTGCCGAATATGCCAGAAAAGGAAAAGTAATGTATGCAGCTTGATGGATTACTATGGCTATAGTAGATGTTATTAAACCTCAGCCGGGTACGACTATCTGCGACATGTAGAGCAGAAAAAGTCGCTCAGGTCAAAGACGTTCAAAGGGTGGGAAATTGTTGATAATGCCCGCACCTGTGCGTCATGAACCTTTCGCTCATTATTATCTCTGCGAAATCTCCTCAACTATCTTCCTCGCATCTTCATAAACATCAATACTGAGCCACATCACTCTTCCAAGCTTATCAAGGGCATCCAGTGCCTCTATTTTTGATATTTTGTGCATTTTGGCTGACCGTATCAAAACACCAATAGAACCCACGACCTGAAGACCTAAACCTGCAGCAAATCTGCGTGCTGCGAGATCATCAATGAGGATGGAACATTTTTTATTTCTTGCAAGCATTATTGCAGAAGCTTCACCAATATCTATTCCTGCGCTTTCTGCTATCTCTTTTACTTTATTGTCCTTAACTCGATTTATTACAATCCAGCCCTTTTCGATTTCGTTTTCAGTCAAAAATTGCTAACTATCATTTGTCAGCAACAGCCCATTTAATATCAGAAGCCAGGTCTTCTTTTTCATACCTGAAAGGGATATTTCGCTTCTTTAATTCTTCAAGCGCTCCCCTGTATGTCAATCCAGCCATACGTGCTGCTTTCCATAGAGATATTTTTCCATCGGTATAGAGGTCAAATGCTTTCTTAATATGGTATTCCCGCAATGCTTCTCCGATGAGTTTACGAAGCATCGTGCCTTTATCAAGAACTTCCTGCTTGCATGCCTCTTCTATCTCATTCAGATATTGCTCAGGCAATCGGATTGATATTGTTTTCATATATGATTACGTTTTATTATAACGTATACTTAAGTTTTTGTAATCTGCTTTCAAAAGATGGCGCTATCAAAGTAAAATTGTGTGCGAACTGTCTTATTACCACATAGCCTGTGAACCTTTATCCTTAGCTGTTTCTCTTATAATCGGCTTCAAAATCCCGCTATGTGTGTAATCGTTCACAACTATTTCAGTAGCCATCCAGTCACGGGTAACTTTTGATGCCGGTTCTCTCGTTTTCTCACCAATCTTTAATTTCTTTTTCAATGATGCCACATTTCTGAGATGTTCTAAGTCTTTCAATTCTTTTTTTATCAGAAGACCCGATGCAACAGCCGAATCCAGCACTTTTTTTCCAAGCTCTGTTCTGACAATCGTGGTATTCCAGCCGTCTTCACTTCCCACAGAACCTACAGAGATATCAGCATATTCTGCCGCATAGTCATGGCAGGGGAGACAGCCGAGCATGCTGTATTTGTGAAGTTCTTTCAGGCTGTATGTATGTATTATGGCGATTTTATCTTCGACCGTTACCTCATGGATTATCATCTTGCCTTTTACATCCACTTTCGCGATATTGGTCGGACTTATGTTCTGGTCATCTTTCAGGAATTCTTTGAAAAGCCCGCGATAATTGAAAGCTTCCATGCAAAATATGCCGATCTTCAGCTTATGTATCTCACTGAACTCTTTGAAATCAGGAGAGCTATCAATAAGATGTTCAGCTATGGTTACACAGGGCATGCCTACTATTGCAAGTTTTTTATATCCACCCTTGATCGCATCCCGCCAGCAGGTGAGAACAGATGCCTCTGAAAGCTTGGTGCCTGCGAAATCAAGAATTTCTTGCCGTGTTGCAGCAATTCTGGGCTTCCCAATCCATCCTTTATCTTTATCCACGAGCAGTGCTGAATCAATGACCTCGTCCTTCATTCCCTGAAGAAGTAAAGAGGTTACTGTGCCTCCGATCTGTGCTTTTTTTAATACTTCCTCATCCGTGCTCCTTGTAGAACAAATTTCAAGATAAGGACCCAGGAACTCATCTATCGTTTGCCCTCTTGTAACTGGTGGCATGGGATTTGTTGTTGAGTTATCGGGATTTATAACAGGGCAGACCTTGAGGTCTTTATCAAACATTATGCTCTCTTCATCGAAGACAAGCTCCCCGTCTTTAAAACCAACTCCAGGGCTTGGGTTCACGCACACGCATGCACCGCAATAAACACAGCATTTCCTTGCAACAGGTTTTACGAGCCTGCTGTCAGCATGTTTTTCTATGTCTATATACATGTTCAGACCTCCTTCAGGGTTACTTCGATTACTCCTACAGGACACTGGTTCTCACATATCCGGCAGCCAAAGCACATATCTTCTGCGACCACTTCTGTGATTGTCCCCATCCACTGCGGTATCCTTTCTTCATATTCAGGTCCCTTAAAATCCGTTGGTTTTAACCTGAACACACGCCGCGGGCACATATCCTCGCATATACCGCATGCAAAGCACTGGGACTGGTTAACATATACGTTATATCTGGACATATAAGATCCTCATCACCTTAAGAGGAAGGGATATTTTATCCCAACCTGCCAAGTGTTGCAGCATATTCATCCAATATCTGATTGATTGTATTTTGAGCTACCTTTATTCCTACAACATCGCCGCTCTTTGCAGCATTTGTAAGAGCTGTGAATGCATCTTCGATTTGCGAATATTTTGCACTGTCCCATGTCTTCAAGCTGTCTCCGAGCTTATTATGTATTGTATCTGCTTCCTGCGCTTTGGCAAGAGCTGTTGAATTGTCGCCTTTTTGCGCTGCATTTACAGCATCATTCATTGCGGTTTGTACATCCTTTATTGTATCAGCATTCGCTAAAGGGATTATATATGTGTCCATAATCTTGCCAGTGCCTTTGTCTTCCCAGAACGGTGCCCATGCATATGGAACCACAGCAGCGACAAGTGTCAATGCCGTAAGCCCTGTTGCGACCATGTACTTGGTCTTGTTAGCATCGGTATCAGTGGAAAGCTTATACACTAAGGTTATAATACCAAGCACAAAAGCCGGTATAAAAACGCCAGTGTACCAATCATCCTGGATCCTTGGTACGAGCAATACACCCAGAATACCGACCGCTGCGAGTATCAGAACATCTCTCCCTATTATCCAGGCTTCCCAGAGTATATCAGCGCCGAGCCTGAGGGTCATTCTGTTCAAATATCGTAAGACAATGGGTCTTGCGATGTGCAGACTGAGCGCAATAAAGAGCATTATTATTACGCCTGGGAAAAGTGTAACAATCACGAACCATTCTGAATAATCCATCCACGCCTTCATCATAAGAGCGTTTCCGCCCACGGCAGGACCTGCTTCTTCCTGCGCCGCAGCGACCCCGATCAAGAGTGTCGTCATCGATACCAGTATCGCTAAACTAAAGATTGATTTA
>JAWOKW010000109.1:0-9332 GCA_033854095.1 Candidatus Methanoperedens sp.
TTCACTGCTGCTTTTTTAAGAGCAGTTATCATGTCGCTTCCGTGCAGTTCTGTGTCCATTATGATATATGCGAATTCTTCAGCCGCTTCTCCATACACATCAATATGCTGGCTCAGCGACTTGAATATCGAAACAATATCCAGACCACCTTTGCTCAGGGCATGCATGTATGCAACTGCATGTGGAAGTGTAAGATCTATCTTGCTTTTTCTGACCTGTGCAGCCAATCGAGGATATACAAGTATCATGTAACAGGTCAATAATCCAAGGAACACAGGCAGGAATAAAGCGATGGATATGATAAATAATGATTCACTGCCAGTGCGTGTTATTTTCAAAATATTTAAATAGACGATATGCCAGAGCGGAGTGAGCAGGAATCCAGACACTGCGCCTGCGATGCCTGCTATTACAGCATATAGATACGCGCTGCTTACATAAATATCCCACGGCACATTGATATGAGCCTGCCTCAGAGAGGTCTGTATCGAAGAATAACTTTTTTTCCTTTTTCGTATATATCCCCCAAAGATAGCGAATGCCAGTTTATGAATTCGATTCATCAAGACCTGCCATGGTTTTATCAGGATCAAAATAGTAACTCTGAATCATAGAAACAATATCGTATTCGTCCATCTCTTTATTTACCATATGTTCAAGCATCTTCTGTCTTTTTTCAAGCTCAGCCCTCAACCTGTTTTCATCCCAGTTTCGCCTCTGCATTATTTCTTCGAGAATGAACGATCTTCCGCTGCTTTTATAGGAATCTGTTCTTGGATCCCATGTATAGACCTCATTGAACCGCAGGTCGTGGGTATGCGGGTCAAGCCCCATGAACTCGATCATCGTATCTAAGCGGCGCACCCTTCTATCACCAAGCTGTACAAGTTTCTGGATGCACAGCACGTCGAGCGACTGGATCATAGCGCGCGGTACATTTATTGGCTCTCCCTCAAGCCTGTTTATAATGGTGTTCACGGATTCAGCATGCATTGTCGAATACGTCGTATGACCTGTGCTCATAGCCTGGAATAGGGTCAACCCCTCTTTTCCTCTGATTTCGCCCACTATGATATATTCTGGACGCTGGCGCAGTGCCTGGCGAAGCAGTTCGTACATATCGATGTCCGCTGCGCTCGCAGTCTTTGTAAAAGATTCACGGGTAACGCTCCCTATCCAGTTATCATGGTGTAGCACCAGTTCATGCGTATCCTCGATGCTGACGATTTTTGCAGAAGGGGGTATAAATAAAGACACAGCGTTCAGTGTCGAGGTTTTTCCAGCAGCTGTGGCACCTGCAAATATCATGCTCTTGCCGTTCTCTACAACAAGCCACAGATATGCAAGTATCTCTGATGTATATGTGCCGTTCTTTATCAGGTCAGCAGGTGTGAACGCCTGTTCGCGGAATTTCCTTATCGTGAAAGAGCTGCCTCTGAACGTGACCTCTTTGCCAAGCGAGGCGTTCAGACGTGAGCCATTAGGCAGCGTACTGTTTATCAGCGGCTCTCCTATCGAGATATGCTTTCCACATCGCTGGGCAAGCTTCATCACGAACGAATCCAGCCTTTGCGCATCAAAAGATACATTCGTTTTGATATTCTGGTAGTTCCTGTGGTATAGAAAGACCGGAATCCCTGAGCCGTCGCAGGATATATCCTCAATGTTCTGGTCCCTCATGAGCACATCCAATCTCTCGTACCCCACATAATCTCTTTTTATATAGTACAGGATTTTATGGAGCGCAGGCATATCTACATTGATCGAATAGCGGTCTATGAGTTCAAGTGTCTTCTTTTCTAAGATGTCACCTTTTGCATCCTCTGATGTTTCATACAGGGTGAGCGTATCAAGGATGTTCTCATAGACAGTTTCAAGGATCATCCGTTCGAATACTGAAAGTTCAGGCTCTACTGCACAGTAGAGATGCTCCTTCTTTTTCTCATGGAACAGTATGGCTATAAAAGCATACGGTTCGTTCACCCAGTATCGTTCTTTCTCGATGTATCCATCCATGCCTTCAAAAGAGACCAAAGGTCCGAAGTCATCATGTATATAAGGAGCAAGTACCAGCTTTTCTCTGGAAAGAGCGTGAAGATAACCCTTCAGGTCTGTGTATTCTTCTTTGAGTTTTTCTTTCAAACCGCCGAATGAACCTGTTGCGTTTTTCATCGTTCAATACTAATGTTTAATAGTTTGAAATTGCATAGGATTATTTAATTCTTTCTCAGAACGGTGATCGCGATTGAACTCTTACGGATTCCCACAGGTATAGACTCGCTTGACCCAATATTGAAAGGGGGGCTGCCTTCAGGCTCGCTTGTGCTCTTGCTTGGCGAGATCGGAGCAGGGGATTTTGAGTTCGCGCTCACCTCATGCGCACGTCTGCTGATGCTGCGTGAGTTCAATAACAGCAGTATAAAAATACCCCACAGGATATGCTATATCTCGTTCACACGCTCAAAAGAAGACATAATGAAAGAAGTTGCATTCTCTTTTCCAGACTATTACAATATCCTGCACAATAGCATCGTTCAGAAACGCCTCGATTTCAAGGATTTCTCGCAGGCTTACTTTGCTAAGTCATTCCTGCCAGCTACATGGAGGTCATCCTCAAGAAAAGAGCTCTCCTTTGAATCGCTTAACTGGAGCTATGAAGAAAAAAATCTCATCGAAGCATTGATAGATTATATAGATAAAAATGCAAAAAACAGCCTTGTTGTGCTTGATTCGCTCACTGCACTCATGCAGTATTGCCTTGAGTGCATGGAATGGAAAGACCTTATCCTGTTTTTGCGAGGGCTGCAAAAAGCTTCAAAAACCTTAGATGGGCTTGTGTATGTTCTGCTGAGCGATGGGATTTTTGAGAGGAGCAAACAGGAAGAGATCTCAGAGTGCATGGACGGCGTGATGATATTTGAATGGGAAAAATTAGGAGCAGCGAAAAGACAGCGCATCATGTACCTGAAAAAATTCAGGGGGATATTACCTGTGCTTGAACAGGATAAGATTGCCAATTTTGAGACTATGATAAGCCAGCAAAAAGGTTTTGATGTGTTCAACATAAAAAGGGTCACAGGCAAATAATATGGAATTACTTAAAACCGGCATTTCTGGGCTTGATGAAATGCTGGGCGGAGGGATTCCAGGAGGGCATATCATAGCTGTGCTCGGCTCACCGGGTACGGGCAAGACCACATCTGCGCTGCAATTTATTTATGCTGGGCTGCAAAATGGGGAGAACTGCGTGTACATTAGCCTTGAGGAGAACGAGGAGAGCCTCATCAGAACAGCAGAGGTCTTCGGCTGGGATATGGAACATTTTATCACGAACGGGAAACTATCTTTAATAAGGTTTGGTCCAGCAAATATCAAAGCTGCGATAGACAGGGTCGAAAAAGACCTGCCAGCGCTCTTTAAGTCATGCGGTATAAAAAGAATGGCAATAGACCCGACCACGCTGTACGAGATGCTGTATGATTCAGAATCCGAGCGGCGCGGCCATCTTTTCAGTTTAGCCGAGATGATCAAGGAAAGCGGGGTGACAGCATTCCTCACATCTGAAACCCTCAGGGAAGATATGTATTACTCAAAATATGGTCTGATAGAGTACATCGCAGATGGGGTTATCCTGCTCAGGCATGTCAGGCAGGCGGATCTGAGGGTGGTGACAACTGTTATAGAGATCTCAAAAATGAGGCGTGTTGAGCATTCAAGGGATATCAGACCTTACAATATAACAAAGAATGGGATTGTTGTGTATGCGGCATCCGAGTTTTTCATGTAACGTAACCTCCACCTCCTTTTTTTTAGATAGATTTTTAAACATTGAAGACGTGCATTAATCGAACATATGCTGCGTAGCGAAAGTATTATAATATATATTAAAATATTAAAGGAGTAATGCTATGAAAGAGGTAGTATTTGAAACAAAGGAGGATAAGACGCTTGTCTATCTTCCTGAAAAGTGTATAGGATGTGCAACGTGTACGATGATCTGTCCAAAGGACGATCTGGTAATTGGTTCTGTGGGAGCAGTGGCACGTGGGCTTATCAATAAGGACTTCCTCCAGAAAGGAGGCGGTGGATGCACGATATGCAGCATGTGTGCAAAGGTATGCCCGACAGGTGCGCTCGAAGTACGGAAAGCAGGCAAAATGGAGAGGGATGACTCCTATCTCTACGGCGCCTTAAAACCCACGGTCGTCAATGAAAAATGTGTACACTGCGGGATGTGTGCAGAAGTGTGCCCGCAAGAGTGCATAGAAGTACAGAAGCGCAAGCTTGCTCAGGATGGGAGCCTCTCTATGGATGGGAATACTATAATAGACCAGAAATGCTGCGTTCACTGCGGCTGGTGTGCCTCTATCTGTCCAGTTGAAGCAATTACGATGGAAAAACCCTTTTCCGGGGAATTTTCAAGAGATGAGGATGTGTGCCAGACATGCCGCACATGTGTGAATACGTGCCCATGCAATGCCCTGTTCAATAAGGAATGGAAAGCCGGCGAAAGGGTTGAGAAAGTGACTCACAGGAAGGATGCCTGCATATACTGCGGCGCCTGTTCAGTAGCCTGTCCTGTTGGGGCGATAACAGTCAAAAAGACAGCAATCCTGCCAGACATGAAGAAAAAGCAAATATTTGAGAAAAAGCTCACTGCTGAGCCCACACCACGACCAATGCTGACCTCGACGCTCATCACTGACGAAGAAGCATGCCTTGGCTGTGGCAACTGCGTGATCGCCTGCCCTGTTAATGCTTTATCAGACCCTTATCTTGCAGCAGGACATCTCAACGAACTTGATGGGAAGCCGCTGCTTGAGGTCGAGAATGGAAAAGTGAAAGTAGTGAATCAGGAGGTATGCGGCTCGTGCGCCACATGCAGCCTGATATGTCCAACTGATGCTATAAGGCTTGAGAAAAAGGAGGTGGCTTAATGACAGATACAATGGTTATAAAAAACGGATATGTTTTCGATCCGTTAAATGAAATAGACGGGGAAATAAAGGATATTTTCATAAAAGATGGAAAAATCGTTGAAGACCTCACAGGTACAGGTCTTCGGGATGCAAAGATAATTGATGCGCACGGCAAGACCGTGATGCCAGGCGGTGTTGACCCGCACTCGCATGTGGCAGGACCAAAAGTGAACAAGGGAAGGATGATGTGTCCTGAGGACCGCTACAAATGGGTGACGAAAAAGACAGACCTCACCCACAGCGGGAGCGGAAATACCGTACCTTCGGTTTATGTTCAGGGCTATGATTATGCAAAGATGGGATATACTACGGTATTTGAAGCTGCAATACCTCCAATGGAAGCGCGTCATACCCATGAAGAGATGCGCTCAACCCCGATACTGGACATGGGAGGGTATCTCGTACTGGGCAATAACTGGTTCATAATGCGCTACCTGAAAGAAAAGAATATCGAGAAGGCTGCGGCTTATGCAGCATGGATGATGAAAACACACAAGGCTTATGGAATTAAATGTGTTGACCCAGCCGGTGTCGAGAACTGGGGCTGGGGAAAGAACGTGAGTTCTCTGGATGAGCCAAACATTCATTTCGGCATCAGTTCACGGGAGATTATTCATGGACTTGCAGAAATAAATGAAATGCTTGGGATGCCAATGTCGCTTCACCTGCATGCTAACAACCTTGGACACCCTGGATGCTGGGAAATAGCAAGGGATTCTCTTGCGGTTCCATCCGACGTGAAAGTAGAAAATAAGATGGATGTGCAATGGCCTGAAACGAAGATCGATTCGAAGCGAACCCAGAGCGTGTACCTCGCTCATGCACAGTTCAGTTCTTTCGGCGGCACATCATGGAGGGATTTTGAGTCAGGAGCTAAAGGTGTTATTGATTATGTGAATAAATCCGACCACGTGGTGATAGACAACGGCGCAGTGCCTTTCGGACCAGCTACTGCAATGACAGGGGACGGACCTGCGATACACGACCTGTATATGCTTACTGGAAATAAGTGGTCGAACACCGATGTCGAGCTTGAGTGCGGCTCGGGTGTCCTGCCTTTTAATTACATGAAAGCAAATCCTGTTCACAGTGTTGAATGGGCAATGGGACTTGAACTTCTGCTTTTAGTCAACGACCCATGGAAGACCATCATGACCACAGACCACCCCAACGGAGGACCTTTTACCAAGTACCCGCAGGTTATCACATGGCTCATGTCAAAGAAAGCCAGAGAGGCTACATTTGCAGAATGCCACAAGTGGGCGCATGACAAGAGCAGCCTTGGAGGTACTGACCGCGAGATGACATTGTACGAAATAGCGATCCTAACACGTGCAAATCCTGCAAGGACCGTGGGGATAGCGTACAGAAAAGGATATCTCGGAGCAGGAGCTGATGGTGATGTGACAATATACGACTTCGATCCGTCGAAATTTGATGTGAACGACTATACAAAGATCACACGAGGGTTCCAGAATGCAGCCTGTACGATAAAGGACGGCAAAGTTGTAGCACAGAATGGAAAAATAGTATCAGTTCCCAGTGGAAGAACATTCTTCAGCGAACCGCATACAGATGACGAGATTGAGAAAGAAATGCTAAAAGATGTTAAAGAATGGTTCAAATACTATACTCTTGGCTTTGTGAATTATCCTGTGCCTGATAAATATATCCGCAACCCTGCACCTGTTCAGGTAAACAAACCTCTTGAAGCGATTGTGGGGAGGTGAATGTGATGAGCATTATACTGAAGCCAAAAGGCAGCATCGATATAATGGTCGAGGCAGAGGTCATTAACCCGGATATCTTTGCAGGAAAAACAAAAAGTGAAATTGAGCAGTTAATAGTATGGCAGGGAGCAAAACAACGTCCTCTTTCCGATTTCTTTGATGTTGAAGGTTCCGGCGCGGCTGCGGAAACAAAGATCATTATTGAAGGAGATGTACCAAGGATTAAACATATAGGGCACGGCATGAAAGCTGGCGAGATAGTGATAGAAGGCTCGGCAGGTATGCATATTGGCTCAGAGATGGTCGGAGGAAGCATTCTTGTGAATGGGGATGCTGGTTCATGGGCTGGCATGGAGATGAAAGGTGGTATTCTTCATATACTTAGGAATGCCGGCGACCATGTAGGATGTGCCTACAGGGGAAGCTGGCGAGGGATGAGCGGAGGAAAGATCATTATCGACGGTAGTGCGAAGAGCCAGCTTGGAGGTGGAATGAGTGGAGGAGAGATACATGTTGGCGGAAATGTTGAGAACTTCGCAGGAATACGAATGAACAGTGGCGTTATTATAGTAAAAGGCGATGCTGTGCGAGGCGTGGGTGCTGAAATGTCAGGAGGCACATTCGTTGTATGCGGAAGGATCAAACAGTTCTCACCAGGCTTTGAGTATGCTGGCACTGAAAAGAACCCAAAAATTGGTGAAACTATGCTCTCGGGCGAGTTTGCGAAATTCGCAGGTGACTTTGCAATCAGCAAGACGCCAAAGGGAGTTCTCTATGCATCAAAGGAGGTGTGAAAAATGCGAATCAGAGTATTGTTGAACTCAGGAAGCACGATAAACGAAGGAAGGCTTGCAAAAGGAGGAGACAAACTCTCTCCTGAATACCAGAAGGAGTGCGCTGTGGCAGTGATCCATCCAGTGATGTTTAAAGAACTGGGCTGTCCAAAAAGGATAAAAGTGATATCAAATGATGAAACCCGTGAGGTCGTGGTCAATGCAAAGTGCGAGGATTCGGTCACAAAAGAGCAGATATTCATGCCAAGAGCTATATGGGCAAACGTGGTTGTAAATCCGGAGACCTTTTCGACCGGGTCTCCACTCTACAAGGGAAGTCCAGTGTATATAGAAGCAACTGATGAAGATGTGAAAAGTGCAGAGGATATCGTATTAAAAGTCTATGCAGGGGGGAGATAACATGGTCAGCAAGAATATAATCTGCCCTGTGTGCGGAGCTTCATGCGATGACATACAGGTGGATTACGATGGCGAAAGCATCAATGTAAAGAACGCATGCAAGATGGGAAACGCCAAATTCCATGAGATCGTGAGCCATCACAGGATAAGAGAGCCTCAAATCAAAGATAATGGAGCATTCAGAAAAGCAGAATGGAACGAGGCACTGGACAGGGCTGCCGAGATACTGGTGAACGCAAAGCGTCCCCTTCTGTTCATGGGAAGTGAGACCTCATGCGAAGCAATGGAAGTAGGTCTGCATATCGCAGAATACCTTGGTGCAGTGGTTGATTCCAACTCAACCGTGTGCCACGGCCCGACAGCAATGGGAATACAGGAAGCTGGCAGGGTCGGAGCCACAGCAGGACAGTCAAAGCTCCGCAGCAGCCTTGCTGTTTACTGGGGGAGCAACCCGCTTGAATCTATGCCAAGGCATATGTCGCGGTACAGCGTCTTCCCGCGGGGATACTGGACAAAGCGCGGGAGGTTTGACAGGACAATAATTACTGTTGACCCAAGAAGAAGTGTCACTGCTGATGCTTCTGATTTGCATGTACAGCTCAAGCCAAATACGGATTACGAACTGTTGTCCGCCCTCCTGACACTTCTTCATGGAAAGAAACCGCATCCTTCGGTCGAGGAAGTGACTGGCGTATCTATCTCCACAATGGAAAAGATGATTGAGATGATGAAAAGCACGAACTTCGGGGCGATCTATGTGGGACTGGGCATCGCATCCTCATATGGGAAGCACAGGAACGCTGAGCTTGCGTTCAACCTTGTAAAAGAACTCAATAGCCACACAAAGTTCATAATAGGTGCGCTTCGCGGTCACTGCAATGTAGCAGGGTTCAACCAGATAGCTTCTTATCTTTATGGCTACCCGTTCGGGCTTGATTTTGCACGCGGGTTCCCAAGATACAATCCCGGCGAGTTCACGGCTGTTGACATGCTGAGAGAAAGGGACGTGGATGCCGCATTCGTGATGTCGGCTGACCTTGTTTCCCACTTTCCTGCAACATGTGGGGAATACCTGAAGGAAATACCCATGGTGTGTCTTGACATCGCTCCGTGCCCGACAACGTTAGCTTCTGATGTTATACTGCCAGGTGTTATCGATGCCATGGAATGCGACGGTACTTTCTACAGGCTTGATGATGTGCCTGTGTATTTCACGCCTTTTACGAAATCGCCGTTTGAGTTTACAGAGAGCAATGAGGATACGATGAAGCAGTTGTTTGAGAGGATAAAGCGGCTGGGATAAACAGCGAACTGATACGAACCCGGAACGAACTCTGAAGGTTTGTTAGGAGTTGGTTTCGGGTTCGCTGCTACGTTATTATCCCATATTTTTTTCTTATGGATTGTCACAGCTTTTTTGAATTCTGCTA
>JAWOKW010000110.1:0-2521 GCA_033854095.1 Candidatus Methanoperedens sp.
ACAGTTGATCTTGTCAAGGCAGGAGTGGATGAAGAGTTCAAGACCAATATGCAGATAAGCATAGTGCTTGGAAACATGCGGCGTGATACGATAGAGCATGTAAAGGCATTCTATAAGCTCGATGAACACAGCACCCAGGATTTGATGGCATGCGGTGTGGGTGAAGGTCTGCTCATCATAGGCAGCGAGATCATCCCTACAAGGTTCAAACCCACAGACCATGAGTTCGCAGTGATCAAGGGCAGAGGCAAACAACCAGAAAAAACAGGAGATAGAACAGCAACAGATCTACTTTCTTTGCTCGTTCATCCAGCCCTCAAAGACCTGATCAACGAACATGAAATCTATATTCCAGACTGGCTTCAGCCAGGACAGGATATCAGCCTTCTCTCAAAGCAGGGATACAAACAATACAGGGCACAGAAACTTGACGGCAACCCTGGATTTGTCTGGCTGCCTCAGAAAAATGTAATTGGGAATATGGTTGGAAACGAGAGCATAGATCATTACAGCATGGTGCTGCAACTGGCAGGATGGGCTGTCATAAACAACATACCAATAGTCCAGATCAACCACAATGACGGTGCTGATCTGGTCATAGATATTAAAGGAAAGAGGATAGCCATAGAGTACGAACGCCCAGGAAGTCATAGCTTCAAAGAGCTTGTAGAGAAAAAAGAGAGAATAGAAAATAGCAATGCAGAGCCGCTGTTTATCTGTCAGCAGGGCAATTTTGAAGAGGTCATCAAAGCAGTTGGAGACAAAAACGTTGTGCAGCGTGGCAGCGAGCTTATTTCAAAGCTTGTAGAATTGAAGCAATTGAACGAGAGAAAGGTAGATAAATAACTCCTTTACTTCACTATTTTTAGAAACTGTTTAGCATAAAAAATAGTGTCTGGCCGACACTATTGATACTATTCATGTCACATTTTCGTGTCTTTCATCAAAAAACGCTAAAATCACTTAAAAAAACCAGCATCGGTGAGTGTAAAAGATACTATTCATATCACACGTTATGATGATGACTGCGGCTAATTACAATAATCGCTATGCTTAGGCACAGTATAAAATTATTGAAAGGAGGCATTAGACAGTGTAATAGTGTAAAAATTCGACACTATTTTACACTATTTTGTCAAAATAAGCCCTATTAATGCTTATCCACAAAAGGTACTATCCTTATATCGATTTTTGATTTTTCTATTTTTTTGTCCTGGGAAATACCCTGATATGTCAGCCAGCAGGGGAGGATTAATTGAAGTGTCCACTGACACGCCAGACTCTTTCAATGTCAATATGTAGCATCATACATGCTTGGTATGTTCAAGAGTCAAGGAAGTGTCTGGGCATTTCATTTAGGTTTTTACATGGCATTATTCACGTCTCCTGATATCGAGTAAAACCTCAAGTATGAGTTTTTGGTTATGTATTATATCGGATAAAGTCATTTTCTCAGATAGAAGGCCAAAGCCAGGCTCTTTGAAATCATTTCTTATTTCGTTATCTGTTCTCATCATTTTACCCTCGTATATGTTTAGCTTACCATTTTCTGTCTTAGTAATAAGTTCATCGGTTCTGCCATCATCGATTTTTAGGTATACCTTAGTTCTTTCATTGTTAAGATTTAGCGATAGATAATTTTTTTCAACATAGACTTTAACGGTTCTAACGTCATCGCTTTTTTCAATTTTTGCTGTTTCTACCCAATCAATATTATATTTCCACATTAGAAATTCTATGAGTTCCCCATCATCGTTTCCTGGAATCTCGTTCCAGCTAAACAAATACTCTTTTTTTATGTCATCATCTGCTCCCATTATTTTACTCTCCTATCGGGTTCTAATAAACCCGACGATGCAAAAATCAGACGACTAACTATTTAAGACCTCTTGAAACAGGATAGTTGAAGTTTCCAGACACTTCCTTGACTCTTGAACATACCAAGCATGTATGGTGCTACATACTGACATTGAAAGAGTCTGGCATGTCAGCGGACACTTCAATTAATCTTCCACCTTGCATCTCTAGCCTGAGAATAAACCTGATACGCTATGAATGATACCTGATATATGCCGTAACGGAAATTCAGGATTCCAAGTATCAAAAACACCAAAATAATGCGCTATAAAGCGATTATGACGTTTTATTTTGTAAAAATATTAAACGCATCACTAAGTGAAGTCACGTCTCTGATGCGCTTTTCAATATTCCCAAAATACTCAGCAACCTCTGCCTGATGTTCAGGGCAGTTAGAGCATTTCCCAGAAAAAATCAAGGGGCAGGATATACAGCTCGCCATTCATACCCTCCTTTTAAAGACATCGGATTAAGATGCAAGCCAAAAGGCAGAATGGACAACCACTCAAACAGCCTCCTGCTTCATGTTCCGAATAGCCTTCAAACACTCTATGACCTTCTCATACTGCGCCTCTGTAAGCGCATAATAAGCCATTAACTGCTCTTTCGTCCATCCTGCTCTCAACTTCTGTGAAAAGCTTGTATTTGCCTTCATGCCCAGCCT
>JAWOKW010000111.1:0-4546 GCA_033854095.1 Candidatus Methanoperedens sp.
TAGAAGAAGATTGGATCCATGTAAAAGATATCAAAACAATTGAAAAGCTGGAGGAGTTTGGGATTGACCCAGGCGAAGCGCAGGCAATATCACTTGCTAAATCTCTTGGCGTTTCTGTCCTGCTTGATCAGACTCATGCCAGAATTGCGGCTAAAGCACTCGGCTTGAGACCCAGAGGGACAATCTTTGTTCTGTTTGCAGCTGTTCGAAAAAAGGTCCTTAGTTACGAGGGTTATCAGAATTCTCTGGAAGATCTTGTTAAAGCAGGATTCAGAATGAGTGATGAGGTATATTTAGAAGCAGTGAGACTAGGAAGGCAACCTAAATAAAACTGATCTATAATCTTGTTCCAGCCAATTTTTACATCAGGATCTGTTGACCCAGTTGCGTTGTTGCTATCACCATGCGATACGAATGTTTGTACTACCCCATATTGAGAAATGTAACTCCAAGAATGAATGCCATGAGCGCTCTTCGGCGTAACAAGCCTGTATATACTGCCTGCTATCGTGACCAGTCTCCCCTCTAGCTGCCAATCCTAAATAACGTTATCGGGATCAATAAAACACAATTCGCATTCTGGGCAATCTAAACCGACTAACCCAGGTTGAGCTCCACATAATCGGCACGACTGCAATCCGCAGCATCCTGCTTTTTGATTTGGGCAACTGTTTCATTTCGTTTTATTCTGCGTATTTGAAATTCCCGCACACCATATCATCAACCCTTGCCGCTCCGAAGAAGCAACATTGGTCGTAGGCAGGGTCAAACCATCTGCAATCTCCGCATCTGTTATCATATTCGCTATTCAATTGCTCATTCTCCCAAATTTTAAACAGTTCATTTTTCATCTAACCATTCAAACCTTGAGGAGGTTATTGAATTATGCTTATGCAAATATTTTTTGGTTAAACGCTACCTTAATAATAAGATTATAGACCCAATTATCAAAAAACTCTGCCCCTGATGACAGCTTACGTAGTTATACCCCAATAACAAGTCAACCTTTATACCCTGATTTCTTGGAAACCAGGCTTGGCAATCCTTTTCCAAAGCCTAACGATCTTGTCATTGCAATCCTCCATTTTCAGGTTAACTGAAAGCATACCTTTATGGAAATCTACTTTAACCTCATGAACTACACAGCGGTAATATTTTTCTTCATTACCTGACAGATGTATGATTGTCTTGACGTGCTTTATCAGCCCTGAATCTTCCAGAAGCTTCAGCTTCCTGTATACGGTTGCAAGAGGTATACCAAGCTCCGTGCATAACAGAAGTGCAGAGCATTCCATGCTGGAGGTCATAGATAATATCGCCCTTGAGTACTTATCTCCCAAAAGATCAACAAGTATTTCTTCTTTTTTCATTTTTTTGATCCTTATGATAAATTTTTTAATGCCAATTTGATGGAATTTTACAATATACGGTCATAAATCATGCAGCATAAACCTATCGACGGTTTCGTTAGTTCTGGCAGTTTTATAACTGTTAATCTTATAAAAATACTTATGTAGCGGGCACTATCCTAAGTCTGAGGCTTTATCCTGCCATGTCTTGCAAAGTCCTGATCTCAACAAACCTTATATGTAGACACGGCATTCGCTCTGCGCCGCAGCTTAATTACTGTCCACTATGAGGGGGGCAGTCCAAATATTTATCAATCAGATGGGTCATCTATAGAAAGGGTATACAAATCATAGCATTGGCACAGCTAAACAACGTTGACAGAAACAACATTGACGGTAACTATGGTTAGAAAAACTATAGATTTAAAATTATCAATAAAACTAAAGCAATTATCTTCGCATGTGAATCTTTTTCTTAAAAGGCATTATGAGTGGGCTTGCATTTGACATATTATGCATAGGAAATCGGCAAGGTCAAAAATATAAGTTTTTGGAGATAAGAGAATATGGACTCTAAAAACGAAAAAATAAAATTACCGAATGGAACAAAATTTATATGGGTGAGTATTGGACTTTTTGCGCTTGCCTGGATTTTAGATCCACTTATGGATTCTCTGATTTTCCACGAAAGTTCCGTTATTGAACAAATAATTACCCCAACTAATCACGAGATCGCAGTACGGTTGTTATTTGGATCTATTTTCATTTTATTCAGTATTTATATCCAATCTGGTGTAACAAGGCTCAACAGGACAGAAGATGCTCTGAAAGGAGCTGTCACAAATCTGGAAGGAGCTGTTATAAAGGCTGAAGATGAGAAAAACAAAACTAATGCGATTATTGAAGCCATAGGCGATGGTATAATCCTGCAGGATACCGATTATAAAGTTATATATCAGAATCAGATTCAGAATGAGGTATACGGGAACTGTATTGGAGAGTACTGTTACAAAGCGTATGAAGGCAGGGATTCTATCTGTGAAGATTGCCCGATTGAAATGTCTTTTAAGGATGGAAAAATTCATAGAACAGAGAGGAAAGTTCCCACTGACAAGGGTATATCATACTACGAACTTACGGGATCGTCTTTAAAAGATTCTACAGGGAAAATCATAGGGGGAGTCAAAGTTGTCAGAGATCTCACCGACCGCAGACGAATGGAAGAAGAGCTACGCAGAGCGCACGATGAGTTAGAATTACGGGTAAAGGAGCGAACCTCAGAACTGGCAAAAGCCAACAAAGCATTGCTAGAGAGTGAAGCAAGCTACAGGGAACTTACCGAAAGCATTGGCGAAGTCTTTTATGCGCTGGACAGAGGTTTGAGATATACTTATTGGAATAGTGCATCTGAAGCTCTTACAGGAATTTCAGCAAAAGATGCTGTTGGAAAATCTCTCTTTGAGCTTTTCCCTGAACTGAAGGGGTCAAGAGCGGAGAAGCTGTACATGGAAGTATTAAAAACGCAGCAACCCCGGCATTTTGTGCATGAGTACCGGGCTAGGGATAAAGATCTATTTTTTGAAATTAATGCCTATCCCTCTAAGTCTGGTCTCTCTGTTATAGCCAAGGATATAACAGAGCGCAGGCACGCCGAGGAGGCACTTGAAAAGGAACGTGATAAGGCACAAAGGTATTTCGATATTGCAGGAACTGCACTGGTGGTTATTGGTGCCGATCAAAAGGTATCCAAGATAAATAAAAAAGGCTGTGATATTTTAGGATATAAAGAAAATGAGATAGTGGGCAAAAACTGGTTTAATATCTTTATCCCGGAGAGGATAAGGGATAACATAAAGGCTGTTTTTAACAAGCTAATGGCTGGAGAGATTGAACCGGTTGAGTTCCATGAGAATCTTGTCCTGACCAAGAGCGGTGAAGAGAGATTAATTGCATGGCACAATTCTATATTGAAAGACGAAACAGGAGGAATTATCGCTATATTGGGATCTGGAGAGGACATTACCGAGCGTAGGCGTGCCGAGGAGATGCTTCGTGATTCAGAGATACGCTACCATACTCTTTTTGACCGGTCAATCGATGGTGTTCTGATCATAGATCCAGAGACTGAAACTACCATAGAATTCAACGAAGCAGCTCATCGCCAGCTTGGTTATACGCGTGAAGAATTCAAACGGCTTCGAATTTTCGATTACGAAGCAAAGGAAAAACCTGAAGAAACGAGAGTTCGTATCGAGAGAATTCTGCGCGAAGGCAGGGGTAACTTTGAGACCCAGCATCGTACTAAGGATGGCAGACTTAGAGATATTATGGTGACTGTACAGGTAATTAAGTTATCCGGTCTAGTATTTTTTTACAGCATTTTTCATGATATCACCGAGCGCAAGAGTGCTGAGGAGGCATTAAAACAATCTGAGGAGAAATATCACAAGTTAATTGATAATATTCAGGATGGCGTCTTTATTATTCAGGATGGCAAAATACAATTTGCTAATGAAGCATTTGCCAGAATAGCTGGCTACACTGTAGAAGAAGTTACCGGAAAAGATTATGCTGAACTTGTTGCGCCAGAGGATTTAGAGATGGTTGCCGACCGCTCTCGCCGAAGGAAGGCAGGGGAGGATATCCCTAGTGAATACGAATTCCATGTGATGCACAAGGATGGGAGAACCAGAATACTAGTTAATATGAATGTTGGACTTACCACTTATAGTGGAAGGGTGGCAAGTATGGGAACTGTGAAAGATATCACAGAAAAGAAAAGGCTTGAGTCGCAGTTACTTCGATCGCAGCGGATGGAGAGCTTAGGCACGCTTGCAGGCGGAATAGCACACGATATTAACAATGTGCTCACACCAATAATGCTATCACAGGAACTATTACAAGAAAAATTAACAGATAAAGAGAGCCATGGGTTGCTTAATACGATCAAAAGAAGTACACATCGTGGAGCTAATTTGATGAAGCAGATATTGTCATTTACAAGAGGTGTTGAGGGTGAACGCAATGCTCTTCAAGTAGCGAACCTCATCTCAGAAATAAGGCAGATAGTAAAAGAGACCTTCCCAAAAAATATCGAAATAAAAACTGATATACCAAAAGAACTCTGGACTATCTCAGGGGATGCTACACAATTACACCAGGTTATAATGAATCTCTGTGTGAATGCCCGTGATGCG
>JAWOKW010000112.1:0-2784 GCA_033854095.1 Candidatus Methanoperedens sp.
CTCTATTTTCAAATTTCTGACATGAAATACCTTGATTCAGCCTATAAATTTGTAATAATTCTTCTTCAGTCCAGCCTTTTGAAAGCACTTGTACTTCTAATCAGATCGGCTCTTCCCACAGAAAAAGCTGTAATAGCCGTCAATAATGTCGTGATCAACGTGATCAACATGAAAAGTTCAGCCTCTTTATCTCCTCTGTTAGGCATCCTATCCCGTCTATAACCCCATTTATCCCGACTGAACTCTCTTTCACATTCACTTCTTCTGTCAGCGATTCTTTCAAGCACCAGTGGATCGGTCACTTCTACATATTCCGGGTGAAACGTCTTACCCTTTTCAGTTTTAATAAGCTCTTTATTTCCAAAATCCCTTGCCTGAATATATGCCTCAATTCCTTTGTCCTTGCAGAACTCATTATTTTTTTCACTATCCATTCCCTTATCAATAGACATGATTTCAGGATAAAATCCATACACTTCATGAAAATCTTCAATAATATCAATCAACAAAGGGTTTTCATTCTCACTCCCCTTATGACGTTGAATCAGCATGGGAAGCCCATATTCGAGGTCAACCAGCTTGTATGCGAGATGACCTATGCCTTTAATATAATTACCCCTGACATATAATCCTGCATCTTTATCCGTGTATTGTTCCGTTTCTTCATTTTTATGGGTACTGGTGTTTGATTTTATAAGGCTTCCATCGACTCCAACCATTCTCCCTTTCATCAAACCAAGAGATATACACTCTTTTGTCATGTCATGGGCAACCTGCCGGAAAGCCTCGATTCCTGTTCTGTCGGCAGCTCTGCTGAATACTTTTCTGTCAGGGATGCATTTTGGATTTAGATCACAAACCTCAGCTAGCTTTGGATTTTCTTTCAATTCTTCGATAAGATCGGAATAAGTTCTGATGCGTCTCTTGCACATGAATATTTGTGTCTTTAAGATCGTTCTCAGAGGATAATCTCCAATCTTGTCTGCATATTTTTCCTCGATTTGGTCCACCTTGCTCCAGTCATAAAATAGAAATAAGTGGCGGATATTGCCTTTGTAGTCAGGATAATGTTCATATGCTATTTTTTCGGTTTCTGTGATTTTATTTCCTTCATATCTCTTACAGAATGCCGTTTTTAGTCTGGGTATATATGTGCTTACTCTGTCCTTTATTTTATCCAGTAATCCCAGGAAGTCAGTTATTTGCTTTTGAATGCCGTTTTTGATGTCGCTGAGAATTTTATTTAATCGTGCTGTTATTTGTTGAATTTTCTTTTTTTCTCTTTTTTTGGCAAAGCATATATGATATGGCTGCCAATTCTTGCTCGCAAAGGATACTTGCCCGACAAAATCGGGTAATTGATACTGGATGTAGAATCCGTCCTTTGTAAAGACTTGAATCAAATTAAACGCCTCTATTATTGTTGGATTTTGGTTTTAAGTTAATAGTAGAGGTGTTTAATCCAAAATAAGCTTTTTTGTTCGTTCAAAATAGAAAAGTATTTATATACCTTTAAATAGGTTTTTAAGTAATAATACAAATTTTTATAACAGAAAGCAGCTAATAAAACGTTATAATTTGAAAATAACCCTGATTACACTTCATTCCCAATCCTCAACTGAATGAATTAATATACGAATGAACACAATACCATGGCAAACGTTACAAAAAAAGAACTGATCTTGCGGGAAATGGAGCATGTTCCGGATGATTTACTTGAAGAGATACTCGATTTCATTTATTTCCTTAAAATAAAATCACGGAAAGAGAGCATGGAAACTGCAATAGCAAGCGAATCCTCACTTAAAAAGGAATGGCTGCGCCCTGAAGAAGATGAGGCATGGCAAGATTTGTAAAAGGGATATCGTTGTCCTTCCTTTCCCGTTCTCAGACTTAACCCTAAAAGGCACTGCTTTTCGGATAGATATTTGCAAATGTTTACGCAGGAATCTCAAATGATTCGAACTCCAGGAAGTAATCGAAGAGATACTTCGCAAGCATCGCATTGACCCCGGAGATCACAAATATGACCTACGACTCAGAATCCTCACCTATTTTGATCCGCTTAGAGGGAGGATAAATAACCAAGAATCATTAGAACAGAATGGAGACTTGATTTTGTTTGTGAGAAAGAAAGCAGGGAGATTCGTCAGGATAGGACAGTATTATGAGCAGGAGGGCTATCACACGAGCGATCCTGTGCTTGCCATGGATTGCATCAGCAGGAACTATCATGATTGAACGGGCTGTTGGGGATACCATCTACACCATATCGAGAATTGCAAGCGCAAGATGTACCCGGACAAGATTGAAGAGTTTATGTTAATCCAGCGCATGTTCGCTCAAAAAATCGGACAAGAGGGATGGCTGGAGAGTGGGATAAGGATAAAGAGAAAATAAGCCTGAAAGTTTTACTTAGAGTGGATTTTCTTAAATTCAAAGCTGGGCAAACTCTGCCGCTTTCCCCAGTTCCTCTTCTATCCTCAGCAACTGGTTGTATTTTGCATTTCGCTCGCTTCTGGCAGGTGCTCCTGTTTTTATAAGCTCAACGCCGATAGCCACTGAAATATCCGCAATCGTGGTATCCTCTGTCTCGGCAGACCTGTGGCTTACGACCACCTTATATTTATTCTTCTGCGCCAGTTTTGCGGCGTCAAAAGCCTCCGACAGCGTGCCAATCTGGTTGACCTTAAGCAACAATGCATTCGCTGCATGCATTTTTATGCCTTTTTCAAGACGCTTCGGATTTGTAACAAAGAGGTCATCTCCCACGATTATCGTTTT
>JAWOKW010000113.1:0-3800 GCA_033854095.1 Candidatus Methanoperedens sp.
ATCGGAAAATTTTGAAAATTTACCATTTTGTGCGAATGACTGTATAGCACTAAAAGAAGCTTTTAACAAACATCTTGGAATAAATGATGAAAATATTAACATTCTTGGAGATAATGTTAATCAAGAAGTTAAAAAACCCGAAATACTAAGAAAAGTCAGATACATAAGTGGAATAGCTGAACCTGATGATATAATTATTTTCTATTTTTCAGGTCATGGTTTTTCCGAAAATAATTTTGGATATCTTGCCACATATGATACTGAACTTGATTTAGCATCTGATACTTCTATTCAAATTGCAAGAATTCGAGAAGAATTGGAAAAGAGTAAAGCAAGAAGAAAAATATTGATAATTGATAGTTGTTATTCAGGCATTGGTATTGGGAAAAAGATGGATCCCCGAATGAGCGAGGATTTTGAAAAATCCTTATTTTCTAATCTCTCAGAAGGATGGGCAATATTTGCCTCATGCAAACGAAATGAAGTATCGTATTCCCTTGAAGATAACTCTATGAGTGTTTTTACGCATCACCTGATAGAAGGTTTTAAAGGAAATGCAGATGCAGATAAAGATTCTACCATTTCATTGCAGGATTTAAGTCAATATGTAACAAAAATGGTTTTAAAATGGGCTGTTGAACATAATAAAATTCAAAGTCCTAATATAGAGATGCAGTTGGTTGGAACATTAAATTTTACTATCAATAATCCAGATGCATCTGAATCTATTTCACCAGAATTAGAATATAATGTCACAGAAAAGAAAGCGCAAAGTATCGTCCTGACATCAATATATGTGCCTGATTCTTGGGTAGCCATAGCGGATGAGGACGGACCTACCGGAGAATATCAGCAGGTTTCACAAGAAGAAAGAAAAAGCAAAGTGATTGAAAACAAGGAGACATTTACTGGCTACTTGCTTTCCACTCTAATTAATTATTATAAACCAAGTCAAATTAAACTTAATAAAAATGATGAATATGAATTACCATTTGGTAAACTTGTAAATATATCTCAGAGTCCTTTTAAGAACGAATTCAAACTAGAAATCATAGACAGTTTTTTAACTCCAGCTATTGAAAATTTTCTCAATTCAATTGATAACCAAATAAAAATAAAATGGGATTCTATAGAATATATTTTCAAAGGTAATTTTGATTTTGATACCATTGTTGATATTGCTAAAGAAAAAGGATATTCCATATTAGACTATCAACTAAAACAAGACTACTTTTATTTAAAAATATCACAACAAGAGAAAAGAGATGGTTGGGTTGTTAGATCGAAATGGATAATTTCTTTCGAAAATAATTTACAAACAGCCAAATTAACAATTTTTCAGGACTCTGCCTTAGAAAAAGAGTTCTTCCAAACCATCCCAATTCGTGAGCTGATTGATATTTTCTCATCGTCTTTAAAAAATATATAAATTTCCTTAAAAAATATCAATTTTTTAGCTTGTTTTTCCATACCTAAGCATATAATATCCTTGATTATTTTCGCGCCCATTCTTGTAGATAAGTATCAGATCAATAAATCGATAATAACCTTTATGCACCCACTCAGATGCCTCGCAAATTTCATTGCGAGGTCGGTGACTCATGCGCTTAATATCATACTCTCGAAAGATGATAGATTCTATAAAACTTCTTTAAACTTGAAAATCAGGTGCGCATTATAAATATCCACCGCAAGTATTATGTTGATGTAGATGATATCATATATGCAGGTGTTGATGATGACAGAATATGTCCGAACTACAATAAAATTAAGAGAAGATGTTTACCAGACCCTTAAAAAAGAAGCTGGAGCGAAAAATATATCAGAAAAAATAAATGAGATTTTAATAAAAATGCTTTTCAAAGAGAAAAAAAGCCTCTTTGGAACAATGCCTAAGACTGATTTATCCGACCTTAGGGATCATGAGGATAGATTGTAATGTTTCTAGATTCGTTCGCATGGATGGAATATTTCATGGGAACTCTTAAGGGTGAAAAAGTCAAAAGATTTGTAGATGATGACTTACAATTATACACATCTCCGATTGTAATCGCAGAAATATATTCCAAATCTCTCAGAACCGATGGAAAAGCGGAAGAAAGAAAGGATTTCATATTGAAAAGATGCGCTGTGGTCTTGCCGGATGAAAACATTGCAGTTGAAGCTGCAAAAATACATGCTGAAAATAAAGTTAAAACACCTGATTTCGGTCTTGCAGACGCAATAATACTTGCATCTGCCAGGAGCAGAAAAATAAAGGTATTGACAGGAGATCCTCATTTTAAAAATTTCGATGATGCTACTATGCTATGATTTTTCAAAAACAGAAAGTGTTCCTGTAACCTCTCATTATATTTAATATAAAATCTTGCGCTTAAATCGCGATGCTGAATTCCAGAAAAAAATAGAATCCCAAACCATCGAGCATTATCTTGATGCCTCGGATTGAAAATCCTTTCTTGCTACTACCTTGGCTTTTTGTCCTATTTTCTCCATCAAAGGATGTTCTCTCTCATGAACGAACGTAAACTCCGCCTCAGGATTCAACTCCATCAACTCCAGCGTATTCTGGAGCGCCACAGTAAGAGACTCATAATCCGGCTCATCTATCACTTCAGCATTGAATGGATACGTCTCCTTAAGCTCCAGCGGATACGCGCCAAAAGGCGGCTTAAAATCAAGCACCCAGTCGAACTCATCTTCATTATCAAGCCTGTGCATCCTGATAAGCACCTTGCCCTTCAGCTCGAAGTTTTTAAGCTTTTTCCTGTATCTTAAAACCTCCGGTCTGAGCGCTGATTCAGGACCGCTGTAAAAGAACGTCGATCTCGGCGCAGGCTGGAACTGCTCTATCCAGTCAGAATAATAAAGCGCGCGCTTAAGCCCATTCAGGAGTTGCGGATGGGTCCTGCACCTCTGCTCCACGAGTTCCCAGAGGCTTCCCTCTTTTATAGCCTGTTTTACTTCCCGCATCTCAGCAAAAGTCACGTAAAGGTTATGGCGCGCTAGCAGTTCCTCCCGGTTTTTGCTCTTTATCAATTCGCCGACATCATGAGAAGTGCATATTGGACAGGAGCACGGCAGGTACTGGAGTTTATCTACACGATACGTCCCGCGCACAGTCATGTACCGCCCCTCTTTGGCATAGAGGGCATACGAGGCAGAATCGAAGAGGTCACAGCCGAGTGCAACAGCGAGGGAGAACATCATCGGATGTCCGGCGCCGAAGAGATGAACGGGCGCAGCTGGTGAAAGACCTTTCTTTGATGCAACAATGACATCCACAAGGTCGGAATAGCGGTATGATTCCATAAGCGGTACTACTGCGCCAAGGGGATAGACATCAAAATCAAGCTGGCTTAACTCGCATGCCGCGCGCTCCCTCAGGTCAGGGAATGTTGAGCCCTGCACTGGCGCGGCCAGGAGCATATCTTTCTTTAGCCCCAGGGCTTCTTTTGCCCTTCCGAAGGTTACCTCAAGCTCAGATTCTGCGCGCTCTCTGGGAACGTCGGGTGGTGTGGGTATGTCGAGTGGAACCCCGATATCCGAGCCGATATCCTGCTGGAACCGAATGATCTGGGCGTTATCTACTTCCACCTGCCCGTAAACAGATAGCTGGTAAGAACCCGAATCTGTCATAATCGGGCCATCAAAATCAAGAAGCGAGTGCAGTCCTTCGCTCAGGGCACGCGCCGCAAGTTCGGGTTTGCGGTAAATTATATAAGAATTGGTTATAATAATCTCGGCGCCGAATTTGCGAAGCTCGGAAGGCTTGATGGTCTGGATGTTGGGATTAACAA
>JAWOKW010000114.1:0-4995 GCA_033854095.1 Candidatus Methanoperedens sp.
TGGCGTAGGGCAGTTCAGCATCCTTATCGCAAAAAGATTGCCATCTTCTCAGGTTATAGCTATCGATAAGAATCCTGATGCGGTTAAATATCTGAAAGAGAATATGAAACTTAATAAAGTCAAAAACCTTGAAATAATTGAAGGAGATGCAAAAGAGGCAACCAGGGAGATTTCAGGGGCTGACCATATCATTATGAACCTGCCCCACAGCGGACTTGAGTTCATGGAGGCAGCGTTTGGAGTAATAAAAAAAGGCGGGGTCATTCACTTCTATGCAATCGTTCATGAAGATGATCTATTTGACGGGATATTGAAGAAGATCGAAGAAACAGCACACAGCTTGAACCTGCAGATAGTCGTTCTGGATAAGAGGCTCGTGAGACCTTATGCGCCGCATCAGTATAATATATGCATTGATTTTCAGGTATCTTGATTATGTATTCATAACTTTTCCACTTATTGTACCTGTTGGCTTCTTTGTCAGTACAATATTCTGGATTATCGTTATCCCTGATGTGACTGTTACTGGTGGGATTGTATTATTTATATAATATACTGGATCCATTGAAGCTGTTAAAATATATGCTCCGCTGCTGAGATTTAAAGAATAAAATCCACTCGCATTTGCGGTAACAGAAATATTCGTATTTGTTGCCACTGTAGCACCTGCTATACCATTATTCAGGGTATCTGTAACAGTTCCATTAATGTATCCGTTAGCAGTCAATATGGCGTTTACTGCTTTTAATGCATTAATCCTGCCATAACCCACATTGGTATTGGGACATGGGGACAATACGCAGTCCGCCGTAGCGTATAAAGTGCCACGTACAGCCGTCGGGTCAGGGTTCTTACTTAGCATCAATGCGACAGTCCCTGATACCATAGGGGTAGCCATTGATGTTCCAGAGAGAGTTGCATACCTACCAGAAAGCCACGTAGAATAAATACTTACACCTGGCGCTACAACACCATGATCCTTCATTGCAGCCCCCACGCTCGAAAAATCGGCTAACACATCATGATTGTTTACAGCACCTGCTGCAATCACATTGCTTATGCAACCTGGAGCACCAAGACCGCCTGTTCCACTGTTTCCAGCTGCTGCTACGACCGTTACCCCGGATGCCACTGCATTATTAATAGCTGCTGTCAGGCTTGGGAATGCATTGTTACAGTTAGGCTGCGTTCCCCCGCCATCTAATGGTGAGGTGCCCAGGCTCATACTGATAATATCTGCTTTATTAGCTACTGCCCAATCTATACCGGCTATAACCTGCGATATGTCTCCATCACCATTATTATCAAGAACTTTGTCTATCATAAATAGTACTGAGGGTGCTACACCCTTTGCAGCAGAATTAACTCCTTGCGCCCCTGCTATTCCTGCAACATGAGTGCCATGACCGTTACCATCTTCGCACGAGGTCGTCCCGCTCACTTCAGTCTCGCAAGCTATAATCCTTCCAGCGAACTCTGGATGCGCAGTGGCAATCCCTGTATCCAGGATGGCAAGGCGAATTCCACTGCCATTGAATCCCAGTGGCAAAACATGATCCGCGAGAATCTGTTGATCTGCAGTCGCATCCAAAGCCTTCACTTCTACATCCTGATCTACACTTATGACGTGCTTTTTCTTTTTCAGCTCCTGAATCTTTGCAGGAGGCACCAATGCTGCGACTCCTTTTATAACTTTAAAATTATGGGTAATTTCACCTTCAACTGATGTTACTTCTTCTTTCTGCTGGTTGTCACTGGATTTAGAAACAAATAATACGATGACGGGAACCTTAGATATCTTATCGGTCCTCGCATTTTGTGCTGCCACTGGTCCGAGCGGCTGCGACAGCACAATACTGAAAATCAGTAAAGAAACGAGTATGGAGTTGAAAATTGATTTCATTTTGGATTAACCCAGTATATTATAGTCTTTATAATTGATATGTTTTATGGTTCAAATTTTGCCCATCTAAACGTAAAACCGAAGAAGTCTTTATATTTGAGGATAATCCATGCTGAGTTCAGGAGGAGTAATAATGAACTTTGGAGAAAAAATAACCCAAACAATAAAAAATCCGAAAAGCGCCATGAAAAGCATAGCAGAACAGCCCATGATAGAAGAGGCTGTGATGATCGTGGGGATTGTGGCTGTACTGGGCGCACTTGCTGCATACATACAGACCAGCAAGATCACAATCATTTACGAGGGTTTTGAAAATATGCCAGCTTCGATGCAGCAGATAACAGCAGTGATTGCTGTTGTCGGCGGGCTGATAAGCCCTTTATTTATATGGGTGATAGGCACAGGGATTCTTCATCTGATATCATTAGGTCTTGGTGGAGAGGGCAAATTTTATCCTCAGATGATGACAGTCATTGGCTACAGCATGATTCCAACGGTTTTTGGAACTATCATCGGCATTGGGCTTTTATCCATGATCGAACCCATGACAGTAACGATTTCAAGGACAAATCCAATGGCAGCAGGAGAACTCTATAATAATCCATACCTGCTTGCTTATAACATCATCGATACTATCCTGCTGGTATGGACTTCTATCATCATCTTCTTCGGCGTGCAGAACGCCCAGAAACTTGCGCCTTCTAAAGCCGCGATCGTGGCAGCAATACCGCTGGCATTAAGCTTCATATCTCTTGCATGGAGCATCTGGAGCCGCAGCATCGTATGAGAGATGTGCTGAAAATCGAGGAAGTCTCAAAATCGTACACGCTCGGCAGGCTTGTGGTGCCTGTACTTCGCGATATAAACCTTTCGGTCAGTGAAGGTGAGTTCGCAGCGATAATGGGACCATCTGGCAGCGGGAAGAGCACATTGATGAACCTGATCGGCTGCCTTGATAGACCTACGGCAGGGAAAATAATCATAGGTGGAAAGGACACATCGACTCTTTCAGATATACAACTGGCTCATATCAGGGGAAAGAAAATCGGTTTCATCTTCCAGACCTTTAACCTAATATCACGCATGAGCGCGCTGAAAAATGTGGAACTTCCAATGATATATCAGGATATCCCAAAGGAGAAGAGGGCAAGGAGGGCTCTTGAATTACTTGAAATGCTCGGCATCGAGGACAGGGCGAACCACAAGCCTGCTGAGCTCTCAGGCGGGCAGAGGCAGAGAGTAGCGATAGCGCGTGCGCTTGTCAACGAACCAGAGATACTGCTCGCTGATGAGCCCACAGGCAACCTTGACTCAAAAACAGGGCATGAAATAATGCAGATATTTAATAAATTGCATGATGAGGGAAGGACTATCCTCATGGTGACGCATGACAGCGGGCTTGCACAGAACTGCGACAGGATTATCAGGCTCAAAGACGGGAGGATTGAAAGTCAATAGAACATGACTGAAAAACGTCCAGTATCAATTTCCCGGACCATCTACGACCCTGCGGTCAAGGACTTTGTATTCGATTCAGGCGAAAAGAAAGCCCTGCTCAGCATCAGGAAATGGATTGACAGCCATAACCCTGTGATTTACTGGTACATCCTCAGAATAGATAATTCCACAGACACAGACATATCCCAGTGGGCAGTGGAACTCTACACCCACCAGGCATTGACAATAGCCCGCCGCATCTATTTCAAGGTAGATATCAACTGCAAAGAAGGATTGATGCATCAATACGGCATTCTCGGCGCTTTCATGGCGCAGGGGATGGGCGCAGTTGAGATCAAAGAGAAAATATTTCAGTATTCATGCAAGGTCGGGGAGTTCAGGCAGATATTTGATAAAAATCCAGATGAAGCATCAGATTATGCAAAGAAGCGTCTTGAAGGCAGATTTTCTTCAGACGCAGTTCGTATTTTCACGAATAGCTCGATCAAAGATAAAGCCTCGTTAGCTCCAGGCATTATGCATCTGTGCGATTCACTGGTTGAATTACTGCATATAGAGGTGATGGGGGCTGAGGGAAAGAGTGCGTCAGCAATGCTTCAGGAAGAAGATTATGAGAGGCTGGAACGAGATAGACAAAAGGCAGAGCAGGAGCGCCTGAGAAAACAGCGTGAAGAGCAAGAAGCGAAAGAACACGAGAAGAAGCGCAGAGAAGATGAACAAAAGGAGAAGTTCGGGCAGGATAAGTTAAAAAGGTATTATGATAAGGGATTGAATGCATTCAAATCAGGAGATTGGGAAGCAGCTATTGCCGCCTTTGAACAGGTTGTGAATATCGATCACAGTTATCAAGATGCAGCGGAGAGATTATCGTTAGCTGCGTCTGAAAAACAAAAAGAAGAGGCTGAGGCAAAAGAACATGAAATACAGAAGGCGAAGCAGGAAGAAATAGCAGCAAAATTGAGAAAAGAGCGAAGGGAGAAAGCTGAGGCTGCGAGGAAAGAACGAGAGGAGCGCATAGCAAGAGAAAGAGAAGAATCAAGCGCAGGTAGAACTTCGTATAATAAGTTCCTGGCGATCGCGCTTGTGCTGGGCGTCCTGGCGCTGGGGTACTGGGCGCTTGTGCTGGGTTCGAGTGATATATCTTCGAAATCAAATCCTGCTCCAACGTTTATTCCGACTCCTGCTCCAACTTCTGCTCCAACGCCCGAAGTTACACCAATCTTCCAGACCGCTACTACACCATCAGCATACCAGAAGACCTTCACAAATTCCATGGGCATGGAGTTCGTGAAGATACCTGTGGGCGTTTGATATGGGTTCGCCGGCAAGTGAAGCAGGATTGAATAGAGAAGGCCCTGTGCATCACGTAAAAATATCAAATGCTTTTTACATGGGTAAATATAAAGTCACACAGAAGCAGTGGCGCGATGTCATGGGAACTGACCCATCATACTTTAAGGGCGATGACCTGCCAATCGAGCAGGTTTCTTGGAATGACACACAGGAACTATTGAATAACCATCGGCTGTTTTAAATAAAAAAACGATGTATTCTGGTTTTATGAGCATAATGTTTCAGCCAGAATTTGATAAATGCCCCATATGTGGAGAAAAACTTGTTAAAAAATATAATAC
>JAWOKW010000115.1:0-5430 GCA_033854095.1 Candidatus Methanoperedens sp.
GAGAAGAGCTCTTCAGGCTGTTCCTGACAACGGTCAGCCTTGCCGTCGCAGCCATCCCAGAGGGCTTACCGATAGTAGTGACAGTCACCTCTGCCATAGGGATACAGAGGATGGCAAAAAAGAACGCGCTGATACGAAAACTGCCATCTGTAGAAACACTTGGCTGCGCGACTGTAATATGCACTGATAAAACAGGAACCCTTACCTACAACCAGATGACTGTTAACAAACTTTATGCGAACAGGGAAATCATCGAGGTAAGCGGAGAAGGATATTCTAAAGAAGGGAAATTCGGGAAAGAGCCAAAAGATTTTGAGCTTCTTTTGATGGCAGGTGCACTCTGCAACGATGCCAGTACAGGGTTTGGTGACCCAACAGAGGTCGCACTCCTTGTCTCGGCTGCAAAGGCAGGGCTGATAAAGGAAGAACTTGAAAAAGAAAGTCCAAGAAGTGCAGAAATCCCTTTCACCTCTGAGCGCAAATATATGATAACGCTCCATGGGAACACAGCCTATGCAAAAGGTGCTATAGATGCCATACTGAATATATGTGACCGCGTGCTCATAAACGGAAAGGCGATAGAGCTAACAAAAAAAGAGAAAGATAAAATCCTGAATGCCAATGAAAAGCTTGCAGGTGAGGCGCTGCGCGTTCTCGGCTTTGCTTACAAACCGTTCTCTAACGATTATTCTGAAAAAGAGTTCATATTTCTCGGCTTACAGGGAATGATAGATCCACCACGCAAGGAAGTGAAAGAAGACATACTGAAATGCAGGCGTGCGGGGATAAAAGTGATAATGATAACTGGTGACCATCCATCCACCGCCTCAGCCATTGCAAAGCAGCTCGGGCTTGAAGTAAAGATTCTCACAGGCTCTGAGCTTGACGCCCTGAACAATTTAAGTTCAATAGTCGAGGACATAATAATATATGCAAGGGTATCACCAGAACACAAGCTGCGCATCGTGGAGGCATTAAAAAGCCGCGGACATGTGGTCGCAATGACAGGCGACGGAGTGAACGATGCCCCTGCATTGAAGAGGGCAGACATCGGGATCGCAATGGGTATTACTGGAACTGATGTGGCAAAGGAAGCATCAGACATGATACTTGCAGATGACAACTTCTCCTCTATAGTCAATGCTGTTGAAGAGGGAAGGGGAATTTATGAGAACATTAAAAAATTTTTGAGATTCCAGCTTTCTACCAACGCTGGAGCAATACTTACAGTTTTTATAGCGACCATTGTAAATCTTCCGCTTCCGCTTACAGCTTTGCAGCTGTTGTGGATTAACGTAATAGTTGATGGACCTCCTGCCCTTTCTCTTGGCGTTGAGCCGGTTGAGAAGGATTTAATGAACAAACCACCGCGTGCTCCTGATGAAGCCATTCTAACGAAAAAAATGTTAGCTTACATAATAACAACAGGATTGATGATGGCTGCTGGCACAATAGGGCTGTTTTCTTACATACTGGCTGCAGACCACCAGAAAGCGCAGACGCTTGCATTTACCACATTCGTACTTTTCCAGCTTTTCAATGTCCTGAACTGCAGGTCAAACAGCAGTTCAGTTTTTAAAATAGGTCTTTTCTCTAACATGACATCCGTTCTTTCAATAACAGGCGCAGTTCTGGTCCAGGCTGCCATCGTGTACTTTTCGCCATTCCAGGGCGCATTCGGGACGGTTTCGTTATCCGTATGGGACTGGCTGATGGCTGCCGCAACAGCATCAAGTATATTCTTTGCATTTGAGATATACAAAGCCTCAAAAATCAGGATACGTTAGAGCGGCGATAGTTTTAATATAGATAAAGAATAATATTTGAAAGTTTCAAAGACTGGAGAGGATTACGATACCTCAATCAATAAATGATAAAAGAAAACCAACCGTGGAGGAGCTATTGGCAAAATCCAAGAAGCCTTCAAAGCTTTCTACGCCGCTCCACAGGTTTTATGGAGGAAAAGTCCAGGTAATGCCCAAATGTCCCATAACAGGTCCGGATGACATTGGAATATGGTATACACCTGGAGTAGCAGCTCCATGCAGGGAGATTCAGGCGGATAAGGATAAGTCCTTTGAACTTACAAACCGCTGGAACTCTGTAGCTGTAGTATCTGACGGGACCAGGGTATTGGGTTTGGGCGATATAGGCCCGGAGGCAGCTATGCCAGTAATGGAAGGGAAAGCGCTGCTGTTCAAGCAGCTGGGCGGTGTGGATGCCTTTCCGCTCTGCCTGAAAACTAAAGATCCGGAAGAGCTCATCAAAACATGCGAGTTTATTGAACCATCATTTGGCGGCATAAACCTGGAAGATATAGAAACACCAAAATGCTTTCATGTTCTTGAGAACGCAAGAGAACGCCTGCAAATCCCGGTCTGGCACGATGACCAGCAAGGAACAGCTACGGTAATCCTTGCTGGTTTAATAAACGCCTTCAAAATAGTGGGCAAAAAGCCGAGAGAAAGCAGAATAACGTTAGTTGGTGCTGGTGCAGCCAACATAAGGACTGCCTCTGTCTTGATAAGATGGGGAATGAAACCAGGCAACATAATAATGGTAGACTCAAGGGGCATAATATATCCAGGAAGAAAAGACATAACAGAAGAACAAAATCCATGGAAATATGACCTCTCCCAGAAAACGAACGCTGAAGGAAGAACAGGCGATATATCTGAAGCCTTAAAAGGTGTGGACGCTGTTATAGCAGCATCAAGACCAGGACCTGGCACATTAAAGAAGGAACAGGTAGCTGCAATGGCAGATAATTCAATAGTTTTTGCCTGCGCGAACCCGATACCAGAGATATGGCCATGGGAAGCAAAAGAGGCAGGAGCCTGCATCACAGCTACAGGCAGGAGTGACTTTCCAAATCAGGTAAACAACTGCCTTGGCTTTCCAGCTATCTTCCGCGGCGTTTTAGACGTAAAGGCAAGAACAATAACCGATGACATGTGCATAGCAGTTGCCCAGGAACTTGCAGCATTTGCAGAAGAAAGGGGAATTCACGAAGATGATATTCTACCAAGGACTGATGAATGGGAAGTTTTCCCACGGGTAGCGACCGCATGTGCATTAAAGTCCATAGAGGACGGTGTAGCAAGAATCAAGCTAAGCAGACAGGAGATTTACGAAAGAGCCACAGCAGTAATCAAAAATGCCCGAGCATCTCTGAAGGTGCTGATGAGAGAGGGATTAATAAAGCCCAAGCCGCCAGAAGAGGAATTATTATAGATGATAGCCACAAAAAAAGGGCTTTTTATAGCTGTTGAGGGTATAGATGGCGCAGGAAAGCGCACGTTATGTTCATTTATGAAAAATTTTTTGAAATCGCAGAAATATGAAGTGGTTAAATTTGAATATCCTGATTATTCCAGCAATTGGGGTAAGCTCATTGAAGATTATCTGCATAATAAAATTGAACTTGATGTAAATGAACAATTTTTTGTTTATTTTATAGATATATTAAAAGATCAGGACAAAATCCGCAAATTGTTAGAAAATGGCAACATAGTAATAACTGATAGATATTTTTCTTCAAGCATCGCTTTTCAGTGTTCTAAGGGTTTCAGTTATCAAAAAGCATTGTCAATAATCAGAGCAATGGGCGTCATAGAACCTGACCTGACTTTATTTATACATATACCGCCGCACCTGGCTTTAAAAAGAAAATTTGAACAAAAAAAATCCTTAGACAGGCATGAAAAAGATATAGAGTTGTTAGAAAATGTTGATAATATGTATGAGATGCTCCTGAACAAAGAGATATTATCTAAAAAATGGATTAAAATAGATGGGAGTCAGGATTTGAAAAAAGTAGAAGAAAATATACAGGATATTTTAAAAAATTTTTTAAGTATATAAAGGATGCACCGATCGGGATTTGAACCCGAGTTATTAGCTTGGAAGGCTAAAGTCATAGCCGCTAGACCATCGGTGCAACGAGACATCCTACGTAAGTGAAAGCATTTAAGAGTTACGGTTTGGAAAATAAAATGGCGAGCAGGGTTAGGTGGGTGGTGGAGTGATAAAAATAGTTTTATCTGCTCGCCATTAATTCGTATCTAAGCGAACATAATATTTATAACTTACTATCATTCTCAAAAATGATTTTATTAAGCCCCTGTCTCTCTCAAAATACACACACTGAGATAAAACCAAAACATTTAAAACGGTATAGAGCACAATTGATACGGTGATAATCAATGAACGATAAACAGACAAAGGTGCCTATTTATATCGCCATCATAGTTGCCCTCATACTTGTTGCTGCAGGCGGTTATTTTGTTTGGGGATCCAAAATGGCGCCGCCTGAGACACCAGGAAAAATACCCATTCCAACCCCAGAAGTGACACAGACTACGCAAACGACCCAGACGACACAGACAGCACCAGCGCCGACATCTTCTGCTGCCGCAGCGCCATCCCCAACAGCGGCTGCTCAGGTCGAGACTATAAAATGCGAGCTGTGCCACACAGACCCCGGTTCTCTTCCGCCGCACCTCAACGGAGGAAAACTCTGCGTAAACTGTCACGGCAGTCAGGTTCATAATATCCATATCGGACCTGGTACCGTAAACCTGAATTGTGACACCTGTCACGGCTTCCCTCCAACGATTCCGACCGTACAGAAAGGAGAAGGACCTGGTCATTATTCGGTCTGTGAAAATTGCCATGCTCCGCCGCCTAATTCTACCAAACCCAGTAATGGTAATCTGATAGTGATACACCTCTCAAGAGGCAAGTACTGTACGAACTGTCATGGAACTGACATCGGCACAATTCATGCAGCGGCAATAGCTAACGCCACTAAAGCCGCCAACGCTACTAATGCGACCATATAGTCCCTACAACCCTAAAGAAAAACAGGAAATTAACCGCAGATGTGCAGCAACAAATCGCAGCAACAAATCTGCGTTCATCCGCGGTTCCATATTTTTAAAACATTAAAATGCGAATCCTCGTCCACATCTGCTGTGCACCATGCTTTACATATCCTCATAAACAACTTGTAGAGGAAGGATACGATATAACTGGATTTTTTTATAATCCCAATATACATCCTTATTTGGAATATAAAAAACGGATGGAATCGCTTGAAAAATATGCAGAATTGAGAGGTGCACGGATTATCTATAAAAATGATTATGATATAGAAAGATACTTAAGAGGCGCTCTGAGTGCTGAAGACACCGAAGGTAGGTGCACATTCTGCTATACCTGCAGGCTCACAGAAACTGCGAAAATCGCAAGCTTGCTTGGATTTGATGCATTCACCACTACTCTTTTGATATCGCCTTACCAGAAACATGAACTGCTCGCCAGGGCAGGAGAAAAAGCAGCAGATGAATACTGTGTCGAGTTCTATTATGAAGATTTCAGAAAAGGCTACAGGGACTCACGTGAAATCGCAAGAAGCCTTGAGCTTTA
>JAWOKW010000116.1:0-16715 GCA_033854095.1 Candidatus Methanoperedens sp.
TAAAATTCCTCTGTGATGAGCATGATTTTTCAGAAGCACGCGTATCAAAGGCAATAGAGCGCCTTCTTGAAGTTTCGGATGAAGGACAGAAGACACTTGATAAATGGTTTTAGGGGTATCCATTTGACAAACAAAACCACAAGACCTTTTGTATTTATTAACGCTGCGATGAGCGCAGACGGAAAAATAGCAACAATAGAGCGCAGACAGACAAGGATTTCGGGCAGTATAGATTTTGAGCGAGTGGACGAGTTCAGGGCTGCCTCTGATGCCGTGATGGTAGGCATTGGCACAGTGCTTTCGGATAATCCGAGCCTTACTGTAAAGTCGATAGAGCGCAGGGAGAAAAGGCGCACAAGAGGACTTCCCGAGAATCCTGCCAGAATCGTTGTTGACAGCCTTGCAAGAACTCCAATGGATGCTGACATTTTTAAAAAAGGCGAAGGCGAGAGAATAATAGCTGTCTCTCAAAGCGCACCCGCGGAAAAAGTAAAGCAGCTTGCAGAACATGCCAAGATAATACAGACAGGTGAAAGAAGCGTTGAGCTTGGGAAACTCCTTGAAGAGCTAAAGGCTCGTGGGATTGAGCGCCTGATGGTGGAAGGAGGGGCGACGCTGAACTGGGGGCTGATTTCAGGGAGGCTTGTGGATGAGATTTATACCTTTGTCGGGAATATAATAATCGGAGGCAAAACCGCGCCTACACTTGTGGATGGTGAAGGGTACGCCAGCGAATTTTGCAAACTGTCGCTTATTTCATGCGAGAAGCTGGAAGAGGGTGTTATTATAAGATGGAGAGTCTCTGAGAAACTGACCAGAAAAAAGAATACACTTGAATATATACGTTCCTTGGAGCCCAGTACCGAACTTGCTGAGAATATTGAAAAAACAACGCTGGGAACGAGAAAAGCAAAACTCAGGGAGATCGAATTGGAATGAAAAGGAAATGAGATAGGGGACTTTGATCTCCTGATAGCAAGCATTGCTCTTACCCATGGAGAGATGCTACTGACCAAGAATGCAAAGCATTTTTCTAAAGTTCCGGGGCTGGCGGTGGAGAGTTATTGAATTAAAAATAGCAGAATTTTGCAACAATCCCTTTATACTATCACCATGATAAGTAAGAAAAATGCCAGATAAAAATAACAAATATTTTGCAGCCCATAAAGAAATAACAAGAGTTGCAAAACTTTCAATATATTCCAATATTTTCCTGCTTTTTATTAAGCTTATCGTGGGCTTTTTAATGGGTTCGATAAGCGTGCTCTCAGAAGCGCTTCATTCAGGCATAGACCTTCTTGCTGCATTCATTGCCAACTATTCAATCCGTAAAGCTGGGAAACCTGCTGACGAGATACATAAATTCGGGCACGGCAAGTTTGAGAATATCTCAGGCACGATTGAAGCTGTGCTCATTTTCGTAGCAGCGGTCATCATACTTTTTGAGGCTGGTGAGAAAATACTTTTCAGGAGCGAAGTCAAATTCGTCGGTGCAGGCGTTGTCATAATGGGCATATCTGCTATCGTGAATTTCATCATTTCCAAAAAAATCATGAAAGTTGCGCGAAAAGCCGAGTCTATCGCCCTTGAAGCGGATGCCTATCATTTATCCACTGATGTTTACACCTCGGTTGGGGTATTTATCGGTCTTGCTCTCATCCAGCTTACAGGAATGGCGATTTTTGATCCGATCCTTGCAGTAATCGTAGCACTTATTATCATCAAGGCAGCGTATGCCCTCACAAAACGCTCTGTACTGGGACTTATGGATGTAAAACTTTCAGATGATGAAGAGAATATTATCAAATCTATAATTGCTGAACATTATTCCCAGTATGCTGAATACCATGACCTTCGCACAAGAATATCAGGCGCAGAGAGATTTGTGGATTTGCATCTTGTTGTTCCCAAGAACCAGCATGTAATTGAGGCGCATGAACTCTGCAATCATCTTGAAAAAGATATAAAAGAGAAAATCTCCAACCTTTCGATATTGATACACATCGAGCCGTGCGAAACTGACTGCGACATATGCAGGAAGTTAGATGTGTGCGAAACGCCAGATGACGCCCGTTAGAACATCTTTGTAAGTGCGTCCTTTGCTGACATCCCGATCGTTATGCCAAGCTTCCCAGCCGCAAGCGAGACATCCACAGCTTTTGCGTTCAGAACATCTTCAAAGCTGTTCACTCCGGTGACCCTCACTGCAGCGTCTCCAAGTTTATTTGCAGCATTCATGTTCAGGTAGCCGCACATCACAAAACCTTTTTCCGCCCTGATAACAAGCAGCGGAGCATGTTCCATATCCAGTTTTAAACCAAGTGCGCTGCCGTTTTCAAGCCTAATCTGTTCAACAAGCATGATTCTATGTAGTATTACCGATAGAAATATTTTACCACGAACAAATCAGGATATAAGCATGACTGATGTACATGAAAATCTCAGAGTAGCAATAGTCCTCACGGTAATCATCTTTTTACTTGAGTTCGCAGGGGGGATGTTCTCCAACAGCCTTGCCCTGCTCTCAGATGCAGCGCATGTCTTTATGGATGTGATAGCATTATTTCTTGCTTACGGCGCAATAAAAATATCATCACGCCCTTCCAACAGAAATGTGACCTTCGGATATCACAGGTTTGAGATTTTTGCAGCTCTGATAAACGGTTTAACAATTATCGGGATCGGGGTGTTCATTTTTTATGAAGCTTATGGAAGGATATTGGCTCCGCCTGACGTGAAAGGCAGAGAAGTTTTTATAATAGCTACTGTTGGTCTGGTAGCCAACACATGGGCGGCTTTGAAGTTGCATGGGCATCATGACCTCAATATTAGAGGGGCATACCTGCATGTAATTGGCGATGCTTTTGCATCTGTGGCAGTGATAGTCGGCGCTGTGGTTATCATTTTCACAGGGAAAACCATTGTTGATCCACTGCTTAGCATCTTAATAGGTATGATGCTGCTTTATGGAGCAGTGAGGCTTGTATTGGGCTCTGTCCGCATCCTGCTTGAGTTCGCGCCAAAGCACGTTGATGCAGATACACTGAAGGATATTATGATGCAGATAGAAGGTGTTAAAGGGGTACATGATATCCATATATGGAGCATCTGCTCGAATATACACGCTATGAGCGCTCATGTTCTTGTGGACAGGATCCACGTTCAGCAGACCGAGGTTCTGATAATGAAAATAAGTGAGATTGTGAGAACGAGGTTTCGGATACTGCATACTACGCTTCAATTTGAATGCGCTGAATGCGAGCCTGTGGAGATTGGGCATGAAAGCTACCATTAGCTATGCTGAATGCTTTACTGAAAGCCAAAAGTAATCTTTTTATATTATGCGGTACTATATCTTATCGAATACAACAGAGTGATGGGTGGCAAAGACCGGCTCATACGGGGCTTAAGGGGCCAGGTGGGGCTGCGCTTACTTGCCACTCAAATAAGGAAAAAGGAGGATCGGCATCAAATAAGAAGAAATGAGTCGATAGTATAGTTAAAGTACAGTAGCTACTGACGCCTTTATGGAGGGTGGCAGTAAGCAGGGGGCGTGTCAGTGCTTTATGGGGCGCGGACAACGTGTCAGTGCTTTATGGGGTGCGGACAACAGCCCTGTGGATGGAGGAAATTTAGAAGAAATATGGAGGAAATATAATGAACAGTAGAATAAGAAATAAATCGAATTCGTCGATTTTTATTTCTGTGGTCGCACTTTTAATATTTTCAGTATTAGTAAGTGCGGCTGCAGCACATACAATAAATACAACTCGAATATACAGCGACTACAACGCGGGCGCAGGAGCATGGGTGCCCGGCGAAGACGTTGCTAATAGATTAAACGACACAGTTAATGATGATATACCTGCAGAGCAGCAGCCTTATACTGATGTATATAGCATCTTCACCTCGCAGGGAAATCAGTCACCAAGGAAGGATTCAATAACATTTAACCCGGTGTATATATCTGAAAATCCGACCGATGACGCAAGCGAACTTCAGGCATCAGGGCTTGCGAGGAACATAAAGGTTGACAGCCGCAATGGCAATGAAAAGGTATTTTTCAGACAGTGGTATCAGCCAGATTATTTAGACAAGGATACTGATACCAGCGGCTGGGTTACAGCTCGCATAAGCCCGGGAAAGGATGATGAACTCGAAACTGCCCCTCTGAACGGCAGTGATGATGTGATCAAAACGGTCAACGGTAAAGAGTACATATATCCAGGTGATGATGGTGTGCTTGAATCAATCCCTGGAGATGAAGATGGTGACGGTGCGATAGACGTGCCAGATACAGATGACTTTTACCAGGAAGTGCCAAGCAATGCACCAGATGAGCACTATCCAGCGATACTTCAGGAATTCACCTATATGTTTACTAAAGCTGGAGCTCTCTCAAGCGAAACAGTTCCAGTCTCAGTAGAGCCTGGTACGGGATCGGCTTTTGTATTCCCGGTAGGCATCAGGGAAGGACTGTTCTGGGATTCCTTTGGTCATGGTCTCACATCGTTAGACCCGACTATGGATGGTAAAGATAATCCGACAGTGGTCGAGGTCCATTCAGAACAATCTCTCGCTGATGCGACCAAAATTAACGCAGACTTTAATGGAAATGGACAGCTGGATACTATAGATAACGATAGTGTGCAGTTGAGCGGGGATGAACTCGTAATACTATCACCACCGACCATACTCGATGTCCCAGTAGGGAACATGAGCGCTTCAGTAACCGATGCGGTTCAGTTCCTTGACCATGCAGTGGTAGTCAAAGAAGTCTTTACTTCTCCGAAGAGCGTTAAGGTTGGAATATATTACACAGGAGACACAGAACCGAAGTTTATAGGAGATGCGATAATCTCTGAAGAAGATATGATTCTTGTGGGAACTAAGCCTCAATTCACCTATATACATTCAGGTGAACAAAATATTGGACTGCCAAAGGGTGCATTCTTCATATACATTGACAAAATAAATACCACTGGTGGCACAGCCGATATAAAGATCGGCAGGGCTCTGGGTGCAGCGCACTCTGCAATGGAACAATCACCCAACACACCTGATCAGTCAATATCTGACCCATGGTGGTTGAAGCGGTTCTATGTTGACGGACATGAGTACAACGTGGTTGCATTATACTCTGACCCACTGGATTCGACCAGGTTCAAGTTCATCACGATAAGAACTCCTATACCCAAGGAAGGAATAGACCTTGATCCAGTAATACTAATAGAACAGCACTCAGTAAGGCTATCACCATATGAAAAGAATCGTCCACTATCTGTGATGCCGCCTTATAACTATGAGCACACAGAACTTACAGATATACAGGAATGGGATACGGATATCGTAGACAGGTTCTTTAGAGGTATTGGTGATAATACAAGTACAGTGGAACAGCCAGGATTCTTTGTTGGAACTCCTTACACTGCAAAGCCGATATTCTGCGAAGCAGCCAGGTACGTTACACTCGATGGTAGAAGAATCGACATCGAGACTAAGGATTTGATGTTCTATGTCGATGAGGCAAAAGAACCCCAGCTCAAAGGTGAGTTCAAGGAGAAGTACAATGAGAATAATATGAATAGTGAAGAATGGTGGTATGTTGAGCAGTTCAACAGCAAGCCAGACAGATTCACAGAATTCTACCTGCCAGTTGGGCACGGGCTGTATCTCATAACATTGAACTACATAGCTCCTGAGATGAACGAAGGAGGCGTAACCTACCTGCCGAGGGGATATAGAGAAAACCCAGACGACGCAATCGCTGACGGAGGAATTCTTCCGACCGGAGGGAGGGTAAAGTTCTGGTTCGACCCGACCGAAGGCGGAAAGAAGTTCAAAGATGAAAATGGTATAAGGCTCTACGGGGCTTCCTTCAACGAGTTCGATGAAATCCTTACGGACTGGTCAGAGGAATTGTTCAAGTACGGTCCATCCAGTCATATCAGTGACCCAATTAAGTATAATGAAGCCTTGAACGCGCTCAGCAATCTAACTCCAAGATTCCTGCTCAAGTCTGATGAAACAATCGAACCCAGTGAACTGGTAAGAGCAGGAGATACAACTGTTGCAGATCCCAAGACCGGTGCGCTCGTTGAAGATGCGCCTTACACAGACCACATAAGCATATTCAATCCACAGGGCTACCAGGCATATCCAAAGAGCATTCTGACCGTTGACCCGGCATGGCTGGATGAATTCACTTCAGCAGATGAACTCAAGGATATGGGACTGTATGCCAAGATAGCCATTGATGGAAATGATGCAAGAGAAAAGGTATTTGCAAGAATGTGGTATGAGCCGTTCCACTTTGACAAGGACATAGATTCAAGCGGAGACTTTGGTAGAAGTGATGACTGGTATCCTGCAATAATGCAGGAGTTCACATACATGCTTGTTGGTGTTAATAGCCAGCCAGCATCTGGGCTGCCAGGAGAGACGATGTTCGCCTTCCCGATTGGTACTAAAGGGGACGAGCTCGACGCAGGCAATCCTAAATTTGGAGGTACACCAGGCGATGACGGATTATGGGGCTATGGCTTAACAACATTTGACCCGCTGCCTTATGACGGCAAAGATGAAGCCGACACAGTAACCATACATTCAGAACAGACACTGCATGACCTGACAAACATCAGCATCGACTTTAATGGAGACAGCGAATTGAACTCCCTTGACGACGACCATACTCAATTCAGCGGCGATGAGATGATCATACCCACGCTAATTCTCAACCTGAAGAACGGAGATAAGGCACAGTTCCTTGACCACATGATCAGGATTGACAGCGTTTCAGATGCACCTGAAAAGGTTGATCTGACGGTCTATAACGTTGGGGCTCTGGATGGAATGCCTGATATCATTGGCACAGCTGCGCTTCATACAGGAGAAGCGGTTACAGTTAATCTTGAGAGCGTCAATTCAGTAATACCAGCAGGCGGAAGCAATTTACTGAAGAGCATGGACAAGAAAGGCCCATGGTTCGTATATGTAAGTGCAATCAATGCAAAGACCGGTAATGTCGCAGTTGTTATCGGCAGAGCACTGGGTGCAACACATTCTGCGATGGAATATAATGGAGCTCCTGATATAACCCCAGGAGACCCGTGGTGGTTGAAGCGGTTCTACGTTGATGGACATGAATACAACGTAGTTGCAATCAAGACAGAGACACCAGTCGATGACGGCGCAGCTTCATTCAAGTTCATCACGATAAGAACTCCAGTCCAGAAGGTCTACAAAGAGATTGACCAGCACTCCTTCGCATGCCAGGATTACTCCTACACCAAGCAGGACCAGATATCAGTACTGCCACCATTCAACTACGAGCACACAGCAAGGACTGATATACAGGACGGCTGGCTGCCCCCAAGAGTACTTGAGGACCCACTCGGCTATATGGGACCAGTTGAAAAGCACAAGGGTGCGCTCGACATAACAATAGTCGATGAGGACATAGACCATCAATTCCTCGGAGATATCAAAGAGATATATACGGAAGTGAATACGACCGAATACTCAATCTATAATATGTCCGAGTCATGGTCTACAGGGACTTTCTGGACAGCGCCATTCAGATACACAGAACTCAGAATAAATCAACCTGAAGAAAAGTACCTCCTGAAGCTTGACTGGCTTGCACCGCAGGGATTATTCCAGGTCGTCAACTTTAACAACGACAACGATGTAATGCTTGCTCCAGAGGGACTTATACAGCCCAAGGTAAAGTTCTGGTACGACCCTGAGGACACTAATGACCTCTATATCAATGAAAGGACACTGGGCAGTGCGAACGTGAAAGGAAAGGTGGACGATGTTGTTGGAAAGTCCGAGGGACTTGGAGGAGCAACTGTAACAATCCAGAATGGAACATGGAATGCAACGACACACTCGGTCAGTGATGGCAGCTACGATCTGGGTGCGGTATATCCAGGTGAATACACTGTAACAGCATCGCTATCAGGCTATACGCAAGAAACAATCTTGCTGACTGTGAAGCAATCAGGTATAGAAATTGTTGACTTCACATACGAGCATGGACTTGTACCTGAAGACCCGACCACAAATTACGTGCTGCGTGCCATAAGACTGTGGTACGATAATAAGATAAGTCTAAACAAAGTGCTGTCAGTGATAAGCGCCTGGTCAACGTAGATAAAAGATACAGGGGATTTTATTCCCCACTTTTTTATTTTTTTGTTTTTAAAATTGCTGTAAGTCTATACCGAGTTTCTTTTCCTGTGCTAATCGATACACAAGATCAGCCGTCACAACATCCTGTATCGCAAGACCTGTTGAGTCAAAGACAGTAATATCAGAATCCTTTGTTCTTGCTTTCTTCTTGCCTGTGATTACCTCACCCAGTTCGCCAAAGATATCTTTTTCTGTGAGCATTTTCCTTGATAAAGGCACATTGACCTCACCTGAGTGTGAAGCCTGCGGGATGTCATCCACCACGACCTTAGCTCTTTTCAATATCATCGGGTCAAGTTCTTCTTTTCCTGGCGCATCAGCACCTATTGCGTTGATGTGTGTACCTTCTGAGATCCATTCGTTCATCACAACAGGTGCTCTTGAAGGCGTGGTCGTGACGAGTATGTCGCAGTCGCATACGTCCTTTATATTATTCTTGGGGATTATCTCGCAACTGATCCGTTTTTCCATTTCCTCCTTGAACGCAAGCGTGTGCTTCATAGAGACACTTGCAGCTTTTACCTCTTCTATATCTATGACTTCATTTATGCCGAGCAGCTGGGTACTTGCTTGATTTCCAGTTCCAACAAAACCCAAGGTCTTTGCATTGCTGCGCGCAAGATATTTAACTGCTACCCCGCCAGCAGCGCCTGTTCTCATGTTTGTCAGATATGTCCCGTCCATTACTGCAACAGGCGCACCTGTTTCTGTTGAGTTAAGGACAACGAGCGCGATCACGGTTGGAAGACCTTTCTGAGGATTATCAGGATGCACGTTCACTATCTTCACGCCTGCAATGTCCTGCTCTTCAAGATATGCAGGCATCGTCCTCAGATCGCCGTTATGCTTTTCAAAATAAAGGTACAGTTTTGAAGGCATCTGGACCTTTTTAAGACCATGCTGCCTGAAAGCTTCTTCTACTACTTTTATCGTTCTTTTCATATCAAGGAGCGATTCAACTTCTTTTCTATTGAGCCAGAGAATTTTGTTATTCATTTTATTGACTCCGCTACTTTTATCATCTCTTCTTTGCTCAATGGGCCCGAAAGCATCAGTTCAAGATTTTCGATGTTCCATGTGAGCATTTTGCTTTCTCCAAACCCGGACATTATTTTACCCTCAGCTCCATTTATGCTGACGGTCTCAGCACCTCCAAAATCAGGCGCGGAATTCGTTTCATCCTTTAGCTGTTCAGAAAGCAGAAGCATTAGCGTACCGTTCTGATATTCTATGGATACGATTTCCATTTTGTCGTATTTGAATACTGTGGCGCTTTCAAATATGTATCCTTCTGGCAGATAGGAAGGCGAGAGTATTGAGAAATTGACCTCTTTCTTAGCCTCTTCAAGTGTTATCTTCTTAGGCGGTGCTGGCATCTCTCGTGTGATTACTGTCGCCCCTTCAGGTACCTTGAACTCAAATTCGCTATCAGGTATGCCTGTGTTGAACGTTATATCGCGATATTCTATAGAAGATAAAAGTGTATCGTTCTTATCAAAAGTTTCTATTTTAAGAGGCATCCAGTTTTCACTATCTACCCACATGCTGAAATACATTCCAATAGACATATCTTCTTTTTTGGGTGCGGCTTTTATGAGATATACGCTGCGTTTCTCAAACGTATCAGTGCCCTGATAAGATATGTCTGTCTGGTTAAGAAGTTCCCTGATAGATTGTATGTAATCCTGTTCTGATGGACCGGTATTATTGATTTCAGGCATCTCCATTCTTGTTACTTCATTTTTCTTTGGGTCGTAGTTCCAGATGGTCTTGCCGTCATTGACCATGACCTGACCTGCCATTTCGGCGGGTTCAAGATATTCAAGTCGGCTTTTACCTGGCATCTTGTTTATTATTTTAACCTTTGTCATCTCGTTCTTTCCGCCAAGTGGGGATGTGATGACCATCGTTGCTGAATAGTCTTTAATACTATCCTGTTTCTCTTTCATCTGCTTTGCAATCTGTTCGGCTGACATGTTCGCAGTACAGCCAGAAAGAAGGGCTATTATAATAACTGCGAGCAGAACTATTCCTGTTCTTTTAATCATGCATTTCCTCCACAAATATTCTTACTGTGAATTCCCAAAATATGACTTATTGATATATATATCCTTAAGTTGAAGTCTCAAAAAAAAGATTAACAAAATATATGTACAACTATATTTCTCAAATTCTTGCTATCATTTTTCATATAGAAGTGCTCCTGTCAGTACTGCGATTATTCCTACAAGCACGAATCCAAAACCTCGCATGGCGAATATAGCGTCAATGGTCGATGCAATTCCCCACAGGATCATTAAAAAGCCAGTGCCAGCAAGTGCTATCGAAATCCCGATAGTAAATAACTTCTTTCTGGATTTCTGTATGCCTTCGGCTATTTCGTTGCCAAGTCCGCTCTGTTTTTGCATTTCGCTGAATCCCTGGATAATTGATGTAGACAGACCTGAGAAAAACTCTATTATATCCTCAGTCTTCACTGACCTTTTCCCCTCCCGATCAGGTAACCCACGATCAGTCCTCCTGCAAATGATCCCGCCACATAGGCAAGAGGTCTCTCTCGTATCATATCTTCAGTATAGTCCTTTTTCTCCTTGATAGCTTTGGTCAGTTCATCTATTCTGGCAATTAAAATCTCCAGCATTTTGGATGTTTCTACTTCCTCTGACATAATATTTACCCCATGATAATTATGCTGGTATGGTATATATATATTTCACTCATGCCAGTACCTCCGTAAGTATGCTTAGATTTGACCTTCTTTTTGCAAAATTATAAGTAAAAGCAGATATAACATAGTTATGGAGGTTAGATTAAATGAAAGTAGAAGATATTTTAAAGACCGCTACTGGTGAAATCAATAATATGATTTCTACAAAGACCATAATCGGAGAGCATATTAAAATCGACAACAGGACCATTATACCTGTCACCAAGGTCAGTTTCGGTTTTGGGAGCGGGGGCGGTGAGGGAAAGAGGAAAGCTGGTGATGAAGGAAGCGGCGGCGGAGGGGGAGGAGGGGCTATCATCGAGCCTGTTGCCTTTCTTGTTATCACGCCAGACGATGTAAAATTACTTGTCACTAAGGAGAAAGGTGCAGTAGTGCAACTGGTCGAAGCAATGCCTGATATAATGGAAAAAGTCCCCGAGGTCATGGAAAAATACATATCAATGATGGAAAAGCGCAAGAAAGAGACCGCATCTGAAGCAGATTGATATTTGGTTGATGATAATCTGGCTGGTCATTGCTGTATTAATTGCAGTATTAGCTGTGCTACCCGTTAAAATCAGTGTCTATTCTGTCAGGTCGAAAGGAATTATGCACGGCAATTTGCACGTAAGCTGGTTAGTCTTTATGGTCAGGTACGAAGATATGCAAATAGAGTTTATTGTTCTCGGAAAGAGAGTGGTCAGCCGGCATATTGAAGAAAGACCCCGAATGCCTGGTCCCGAAATGTCTACCGAGACTATTTTTAATATGGCTGGAGCGATATTTCGGCTTTTCAAAGACCTTTTTCATGCTTTCAGGCTAAGATATCTGGATGCCGATATCACGTTTGGGTTTAGCAACCCCGCCTATACAGGCATTTTGACAGGGTTCATGCATGCTCTCCTTGACCCATTGCAAACAGGCTCAAACATCAGGTGGGCGGCGGATTTCACAAAGCCTGTGCTTGAGTGGGAACTGAAAGTAAAAGCTTCAAGCACGCCAATTCAATTGCTTCCGCCTTTAGCGAGGTTTATTTTTTCCTTTTCACGTCTCTCTGGCTTATAACCTCAAATATGGCGTCAAAAACGGGCTTATCGGTCGTGAAGGTATGAAAATCAGCACCAACCTGAAGGCAGGCTTCTCTGATCTTCGCAATATGGTCGTTCAATCGTTTTTCATATTCCGAACGAAGCCGCGGGCTTGTGTATGTATCCAGTTTCTGGTCAGTCTCAAGGTCTATTAATTTTGCTTCCCCTCCAAGATCGAGGTTTTTCTCTATCGGGTCAAGCACCTGGATAAGCACAAGTTCGTTATCTCCAAGCCTGAAAACTCCGCTTCGAACAGCATCGACATCGGTCATGAAATCCGAGATTATTATCACGAGCGACCTTGATTTGATCACAATTCCATACTTTTCCATGCTGTAATTAAATCGTGTTTTCCCAAGAAGCGAGGTTGAATTGAGAAGGTCTATGGTCTGTGAAAGATACCTTCTGCCTCTCTTGGGTTTTGTGATATTCATTTCTTCTGCAAAAGTGGATACCGCGAACTTCTCGTTATCCTTGGTCACAAGATAGGCGAACCCAAGCGCAAGCATCGCAGCATACTCAAACTTACTTCGAAAATCCATGCTTTTGCTTATATCAAGGAGTATGTGGGTGGTCAGGCTCTTTTCTTCCTCAAATTCCTTGACATAAAGCTTCTCAGTGCGCCCATACACCTTCCAGTCAATGATCTTAAAATCATCACCCTGCGTATATTCGCGGTAGCTGACAGGCTCCATTCCCCTTCCTTTCAGGATCGAGCGCCGACTGCCGCTGTATGCTGTGGATACGCGTTTACGCACCATGAACGAGAAGCGGTCAAGCTCTTTGAAAAATGAGGTATCGATCATACTTATACCTTCAGTGTCTTCACAATCCTGTCATGAAGTTCATTATTTTTTGTCCCGATTATCGACATGGCTGTAGTTCGCACATCGCCTGCAATTGTTCTCCCTTTAAGGTCAGTGAGCGAACCCCCTGACTCTTTCAAAATAAGAGCAGATGCCATAATATCATATCCGCTCAAAAGCCCCCTCGTATCTATAACGCCGTCTAAGGTCCCATCAGCCACAAAGCACATATCCAGCGCAATGCTTCCGAGCGCCCTTACAATAATTGATTTTTCAAGTTCGATAAGACCTGCAGGTACGTGCGGCACACCATACGAATACACGGATATTACAGGTTTTGGTCTTGTACCGCGCTTTTGAAAGCTTATCTGTTTACCATTTAAAAAAGCCCCTTCTTCTGTCTTCGCGTGATACGTATTTCCCTGCATATCGCATATTACTGCCATGCTAATATCTGAAAAGTCAGCAATGTCTGTTTTTTCAGTAAAAGCAATAGATGTGCAGAAAAAGGGAATCCCGCATGTCGCATTTGTGGATCCATCAACAGGGTCAAAAACCAGCATGAGCTCTGGATTCTTTCCCACGGTGCGGTCACCAAGCTCCTCCGAGATTATCCTTGCTGACAGTCCTCGAGCTAAAAGAGCATTATCAAGCGCAGTTTCAGCAGTCATATCGATTCTTCGCGTGATATCCTTTGGACGCTGAACGACCATTTCGCCGTAGTCAGTGTTCTCCTTGATAAAGAAGGTGATTACATCCCGGATTTCAATTCCTATATCTATGAGAGTTTCAATTTCCATGCTTTTTTCAAATCCCCCTTCGAGGCGCGTCAGGCGTTTCGGCTTTAAAAAGAGCGATGATCGCATCAGACACTATTTTTGCGCTATCGTCAGGCTTCATTATATCGCTATCGATCACTATCTCAGGCTTGAGAGGCTCTTCGTAAGGGACATTGATGCCAGGTACGGTTGCGCCGGCTTGAGCTGATTTTTTGTAAATACCTCTTGGTGAAAAAGCTGCCTTTCTCTTTGCTTCGCGTTCCATACATATCTGGAGTGAACATCTGATATACACCTCAGCGAATTGCGGGATAATGCTGCGCGCTGCGTCACGATATTTTCTCTTGTTTGCTGTGGCATCGATAAAAACATTGACTCTGCATTCTGTAAGGAGTTTTGCCATATAAGCAAGGGATGCATAGACAATATCCCGCTCTTCATCAGTATATCTTGGATTCGGTGTAAGCACTCTTCGAATCTCGTCAAGCTGCAGGATTTTTACATCAATGTCTTTTTTCTTGAGAATAAATGCTGTACGGGACGCAATTACTGTTTTTCCGCTTCCGGGAAGACCTGTGAACCAGACTGCAAAAGCCATTTTTTTATCCTATAAATATGAATTTACATTTTCATAATCGAATTCTTCACTTTCCAATAAATTGCGAATAAAATTAAAAAGCTTTGTTCTCACACTGAGTTCAAGATTGGGATACCATATCGGGCTTGCCACCACAAGACCTCTGAACACATAAAAAGGCTGTATAACCTTTAATAATTCATCGTCGCCTGTTTTTTCAATGTAGTTATTAATGAAAAGCTCATATAATTCTCCAAAGGCTCCTGCAACTTTCCCATATTTTTGTAGGGAATAGAAGATATAGTTCATCGTTATGGAAGAAACATCATCAGCAGCTTCACCCCATTCTCCGCGGCTTCTGTCAAGCACTGTAAAATCAATGCCTTCGCGGAACATGATGTTCCATGGGTGGAAGTCGCCATGGGTCATGCACAATCTGTGTGTCTTTATTTTGAGCTTATATCTCCAGTCCACACATTTTTTTTCGATCTCACATAGGTCGTCCCAGTTCACAAAATCAAGATCATCAGGATAGCTATCAGTAAGCCCCATGATGCATTCCCCATGACCGACGATATCTCTTATTTTCCTGATATACAGTTCACGGTCATCGTGCTTATTGGCATGGATTTCAGCAAGATACGATGACAGCGCTTTTGCTCTTTCCCTGTCAATAGGGCTGAGCTTGCCGTCCTTTTTTATCCTCTCAAGGTCAAGGAAATACTCTTTTCCTTCGACCTTGTCCATCAGGATAAAATACTCCTCTGCTTTTCCTGCTGAAAAAAGCTCGCCTTCATGCGTAAAGTATCCAACATCAAGAGAGCGAACATGCTCTGGAAGACTGTTAAAAGTTGAATTCTGCCATATCAATATCTGTGCCCTGTCTGAAAAATGGTCATGCCCAAAGCCGCTCTGCACGCGCATGGATGATAACACGACAGAGTGCGTTTTTCCATTTGCTTCAAATTCTATAAGATAAGGTTTTCCGTAACCAAAGCCTTTTATGCCGTCCTCGACCTCGACCGGTATCCCGCCAAGTTCGCTGATGCCTGTTACTCTTGCGCTGCCGTGCAATGTTTTTAAATAATCCTCAACAGCTTTTATTCGAAGCTGCATGTTATGTCCCTTCTGTCCATGAATGGAGATACTTTTCCTGCTCTTGTGTGAGAGTCTCGATCTCAATACCCATGGCTTCAAGCTTGAGTCTGGCTACTCTGCTGTCGATTTCAACTGGGACCCTGTAAACCTGGTTCTCAAGGCTCTCGCCCTTTTCTGCGATGTATTTCACTGCAAGTGCCTGGTTAGCAAAGCTCATATCCATGACCTCGGGCGGATGCCCGAATGCACTCGCAAGGTTCACAAGCCTGCCTTCAGCAAGCAGGTATATTCTGCGACCGTCTTTCAAAACATATTCCTGCACATCGTTCTTTATCTGGTTCACTTCATTTGATAACCTTGCAAGTGCAGGTATGTCGATTTCCACATTAAAGTGACCTGAATTGCACACTATCGCTTGGTCCTTCATTACTGAGAAATGCTCCTTTCTGATGGCAGAGACATCGCCTGTGACCGTGATAAAGAGATCCCCGATCTTAGCCGCCTCTTTCATGGGCATGACCCTGAACCCATCCATGACAGCCTCAAGTGCTTTTCTCGGCTCGACCTCAACTACCACCACGTTTCCTCCAAGACCGCGTGCCCGTGAAGCTACACCCCTGCCGCACCATCCATACCCCGCCACGACGATTGTTTTTCCTGCGAACAGGATATTCGTGGCGTTCATGATGCCGTGTATCGTGCTCTGTCCGGTGCCGTAGCGGTTATCGAACATCATCTTTGTCTCAGCATCATTCACTGCGATGACTGGATATTTCAGAGCTCCTTCAGCCGCCATTGCCCTGAGCCTGATGACACCTGTCGTTGTCTCTTCACATCCTCCTTTTATATCTTTTATCATGTCCTGATGTTTTGAATGGACAAGCGCGATGGTATCTGCCCCGTCATCAAGTGTGACATGAGGCTTTATCCTGAGCGCCTCTTCGAGACATTCATAATATTGTTCCTCACTTTCCCCTTTTATCGCAAAGACTTTTATTCCCTCGGACGCAAGCGCAGCAGCCACGTCATCCTGCGTGCTCAATGGATTTGAAGCCGTAAGGGCTATATTTGCGCCTCCTGCTTTCAGGGTATGGATGAGATTGGCTGTTTCAACTGTCACATGGAGGCAGGCTACCACGTTTATGCCTTCAAGCGGCTTTTCGTTCTCGAACTGCTCCCTTATTTTTTGAAGAACAGGCATATGCCTTCGCGCCCATTCGATCCTCTGCTTTCCTGCGTCTTTCAGGTTTATGTCTTTTATTATATGGTCTTTCATCAAAATCCCTTTGTATTAAAACAGGTTCAAATGCCCAATATGGCTATTAATTGTTTCTATACCAGTATCTCCGAAGAGTAATAAGAAAGCCTATAGAGTCCTCTGAATATACATTCGTCTCAGACCAATACAGATGTGGGCATACTACCGAAAGACGTCCTGATGCTCTCCCGGTCTGCACCCCCTTA
>JAWOKW010000117.1:0-6441 GCA_033854095.1 Candidatus Methanoperedens sp.
CCTCATTAACTATATTGTCGCACAGAAGATAATAATTTTTCTATTTTGGCTTTAAATATCCCCATTTATCCAGTGCCTGTCCAAGCTCTCTATGCGTCTTTGCATGTTCCTGCAAATCAGTTTCTTCAAGTGTGGCTTCTATTGCCTGCATAACAGCCATTGCCCCGGCACGCGTCCCTTCAGGATGTCCATGGATGCCGCCGCTGACAAGCAGTGTGCAGTCATTTCCAAGTATATGCATTACCTGAGGTACGATGCCAGGATGCAGCCCTCCAGAAGAAACAGGGAAAACAGGCTTTATTGAGCCCCAATCCTGTTCAAGCGCAGTCCCAGCCTCCACATAAGAGGCTCTCAGCATATCAGCAATGCTCACGACTTCCTTTTTACTGCCAACTAACTTCCCGACCGCTGTACCCACATGGATTTCATCGACTCCTATCAACCGCATCAACTTAGCTAAAAAATACATGGATATACCGTGTTTTGGATTTCGATCAAAAGCCGCATGCATGGCACGGTGGGCATGTATGGCTATACCAATGTCGCCGCATTCTTGCCTCAGCGTCTGAACTGCGGCAGCACCGCATGTGACCACATCAATCATGGCAAATCTGAAGCCAAAGTCATGAAGGAGTCTTGCCTTGCGTATCATTTCATTCGTTTCACCTGTGATATTCAGCAGGGCATCCTTCTCATCTCCTGTTTGCCTTTGCGCTGTGTCCCGTAATTTAGCCATCATCTCAACCCGCTCTTCAAAGCGATTAAAAGAAGTTGAAGTTAGATTTTCATCGTCTTTTACAAGGTCAAATCCGCCCATCCATGTTTCAAATGCGACTTCAGCGTGTTCTTCTGCGCTGAACCCTATTTTCGGTTTTGGGACTGCGCCAGTAACAGGTCTTTTATCAACTTTTAATAAAGAACGTATCCCATGAACACCATGTCCAGGTCCTTTAAAATGTTTAATATACGCTTCCGGGAGGGATGCATCTATCAGCCTTAAGTTCCGAAGGGCTTTCATCCCAAATATGTTGCCTGCTATGCCGCTCAATAACTGCGGCGCATTTGCAGCTTCCCATAAATCGATCGGATAGGCTACTTTCACATAATTGCCATTAAGTTCAAAAGCCCGTGCCTTGATTTTCTCTACTCTTTCTGGCAGCTTATAAAGTGTAGTCCACGTACCTGCAGAACTTTCAGAGGCTATCCTTCCAATCGCCTCAGCATCGTTTGTGCCTTTTGCAGGTTCAAAATAGTAGAGGCAGATAATGTCGTCCTTTGCTGGAGTATAGCTAAAATCTACAAACTCGTCATACCAGTCGATTTTTTCTGTCATTATAAAACCTTGATTCTCTGTCCTCGCTCATGTAAAAGATCTATGAAATCATCTCTATCATCATACTTTTTCAGTTCTTTTGCTTCTACGAGGACTGTCCTTTCAATATTCTTTGTCTTACTTGCCCCATCTACTATCAGAAGGGATTGAGTGAGCGCAACTTCAGATATGCTGCTCATCAGATGCGCCTTTTTGACCATTGTACTTGTATATTCGCCCACGCCGGTCAGTATCGTGGCATTTTCATCCCTGCGGTCAGCAGAAATGGACACAGCGTCAAACGGCGCCTGTGAAATCGGCAAAACATCGAATCCCATATTTTTAAGAATAGAAAGAATGTTTAAGGATTCCTTTTTAACAGTATCATGTTTATGTGCGTCATGCAAATAATGTTTTTCAAATAGACCCACAGAAACAGCAAATCCCCTGTCTAGTATCTCTTCAAGCCTGACAGCGATATCGACGCTTGCTGCCATTTCTCCTTCTTCGTACTTGCTTATTGTCCTTCTTGAAACACCAAGCATGGATGCGAGCGCTCCAAGAGAGATATTTTTCTTGATGCGTTCTTGTTTTAAGATCGTCCCATCTATATTTACATACAGACCGCCGTGTTCAGCATAAATCAGAGGAGGGACATCTTCAATAAAATAATCGCTCAGCGTATCTATATCGATAGCAGGGATGCCGTACCTGAAATATGTCACACCTGTCTCTAATGAATGATCGCGGGTTTTTTCACCTATGATTATAGGATTCCCAAGCAAATGTTTTGAAAGAAAATGCATCTCCTGTGCTGTTTCTTCATTTAAGCCGTCGATGTTGTACAGAACTTTAATCAAAAGCAATAAATTCTCCCGCCTGACAGCTAAGTCAAAACTCCTTGGGCGTATGTCACAGCGGTCTGAAATAACGAAACCTGCCTTGCTTAAAACTGTGATGACACGATTTATAAGCAATTCCTTGTTCATTAAATTTTGATTGTTTCTACTTCTATATAAATAGTTGCTAAGGTGTGCTGTGTTGAATAAATCCTCAGTTTCTCGGCATACCCCACTCGACGCTCTTTAAATTTTTGATTTAGACCCAGTTCAACAATATATTGTAGCACATAAACTTCATTTTTGCTTCTCTGAACATTCCGTTGATGCTGGTCGCTCTTACGGTTTCACCAAATATTCTCTTCACAGCAGAAAACCCAGTCCTTTTCTTTCCCTGACGCATTCAGCTCTATACGGCGATCCCGTGACCTCGTACTTGCATTAATTCGTGTTTTTATTCCAGATTCTATATCTTTTTCATCCAGAGTATTGAAACACTCTTTATAATCATAACCGCCATCTCCCAATACACGTTCTATTTCCTTGCTTCCTATATTCTGCTCTGTCTGATTTATAAGATCATTAAATTTTTCACTGTCAGTTACGGTCTCATTTGTAATTTCAATAGCAAGAGTCTCTTTGGTTTTGATATCCACTGCTATGTGTGCTTTGATCCATCCTCTGTAACTTTTACTCCAGAAGCATCTACGGCTATTATTACATCTTCTTCTTTTTCAGAAATCGTTTCTGGAAGCTCAATTTTCATTTCTGCTATCCGTTTGAACAAAGTCTTATAATCAGCAGCTATCTCTCTTGAAACCAAATCGGATAATTTCTTTAAGAATCCTTCCATTTGCCTTTCAGTATACCGTTATCCTGGTAGCTGTAAGGAGGGAACTGGTCAGTATAATAGGTAAGGGTGACCGCAGGGGTGCTGATACTGCCTGTGGATGCATGCTTTGAAACGCATCCGGGCGCTCCTGCAAGTACCAGAACAAGAATGAGATATATACAGCCAAACCCGCCGCCGCATACGTTATGTTTTGGCTATAATGCTATAAATATATGTTGTACCGCCAAGTTTTGTGCTGATTAAATTTCAATCATCTGTAATAACATTGTTTTTGCTCAGGTCATCCTGAGTTACTCCAAGGTCAGTATAAAAATACCTGTTGCTCTCAAGCCTGTTGATGCTTGAGCCGTGAAGTGAGATGCCGCCGTAGTAGATGGCGTTCCCTGTAACGACGTTGTTATTTGAAGATGCCAGATGGATACCTGGTCTTTGAGGCTGCATGAAATACAGATACTGGTTGTTCTTTAAATAAAAAGGAGAGATGCCGTTCAAGACGATGTTGCTGCTCAGCATGTTATTCCCGGAGGACATTAAATATATTCCGTAGTAGTTGTACGAAGCATTTATGTTCTGTATCTTAGAACGTGTGGTATTCCAGAAAAAGACCCCTGCACCATTGTTATCAAGTTCCATATCCTTCACCGTAATATTTACACAGTTTATGCAGTAGAACGTACCGGCACCAATAGAAGCATCATAAACAGCGTTCGATGAGCCTTTTATGTAATATACCCGTTTCCCATCCACAGTGTTGCTTGTGTCAATGCTGTTATCAAAATCCGACCCGTACCCGAACACGCCAAGATTATACAGATTATCTGCCATCCTGTTATTTATGAGAATATTGCTGCCAGAAGAAGACATATAAATGCCATAGCCGCTGTTCGATACAGTGTTCCCTTCAAGCAGGGAGTCTTTTGTCGAAATAAGGTGGATACCATAGTAATTGTCCAGAATATTATTATCTGAAATTATGATATTTTCTGATCCTTCAATCGCTATACCTGCCGATTCCTCACCTCCGCTAACTCCTGATACAGCAGGGTAATACCTCAATTCAGAAGAATCAGCGACCCTGATCTGGATGTTCCCGACAAGAGGTATTACGCTGCCCTGGTCAAAGGAAACAGGACGGTTATTTTTGAAAACGATCTCTTCAGGAGTAATATTTGCCACTTCAAGCCTGTTAAAAATATCCCCGCTCTTTATTTCCTTTACATCCTGGGACATAAGCCACGTATACTTCAGAACAGCATGGTCCATTGTTGTGCCTCCCCATACCTCATCAAGATACGTTACAAAAACCGGGATATTCGTTTCGTTGCTGAGGTTCGCCGAATATATGAAGGCTCCCCCTTCGGGAATGGTCTCATTTTTAAGGATCACGCCGTTTTTCCTCAAGCTCAGTCTTGCCTGCCCGATATAGTTCCCATTTTTGTTCTTTATCCATATTTCCCTGTCAGGGGGGCGAGGACCATAGAGTGATGAATATACAGACTGGGCAGTAAGCGAATATCCCTCACCAAGATCCCAGGTTTCATCAGAGACCATGCCAGTTGAGGCTTCGCCATCATCTATTAATATCTCAGCTACTTTGTTTGACTTTCCACCGATTGCTGCGTATGCCTTTCCGCCCAGTCCAATAATAGAGTAGTTAGTCTTCCCATTTATTAAAATTCGTTTATGTGTATATATACCGAAATACTCAGGAGAAACCCGTGTTTCATACACCAGATTCCCTTTTTCAACAGTTCTGCCTGAGATTGCCGAAATATACAGTTTCTCAGGCTTAATGTCTGTATCAGGATTGTAGTAAAATCCAGAAAAAGAATCCGCATCCCATGTCTGTGACCCCTGACCTCGCACCGCCCTGCCCTTCACATCAGATGAGATACCATACGTCTTTATAATGTAAGGATAGAACCTCAATGTATCTGAGTCGGCTATTTTGAATCCCATGTTCTCTGTAACAGATATTGTAGAGTTCCTTAAAAGCTGAACTGGATAATAATTTTTCATGGTTATACCATTAAGGGATACCTGAGAAATATCCATGTTTCCGTATCTGTCAGTGGCAGCAAGACCATTGAATGTTCCAGATATCTGGAATATCCCTTTAATAACAGTCGTATTCGTTTCCTTTCCCCTGAAGAAAGAATCTATATGCACAGCTATAACAGGCAGGTCAGTGATTTTTCCACTCCATTTTGAATAAATATAGGTCTCGTTCCTCTTAACAGCACCCGAATCTACCTCATTCCCATCTTTTAATAGCGAGACCCGCACTTTCCCGGCGTCAACAGCTTCCAACCTGAGAGTATAGCCTTCTTTCAAGCTTAAAGTCCCATCATCTGGGATAGTATGTGTATCCCTGTCATCGAGCAGTATTTTATGCACCTGTTCGTTTTCAAGAGCGTTAATCACTTTATTCCCTGAAATACTGCTGTTTGAAGTATAGCCTGCAAAAAACCTCTCGCCCATGAACCCTATTACTTCATAGCTGCCGAAAGGTGAATATCCAAAATTCACTTCCTGAGATGTCGTTGTATACGTAAGACCGCCGCTTTCAATATCCTTCCCTCTCACTGAAGCTTCCAGCGTCTCATTGCCTGCTGCGTTCTCAATATCATAAAAGAACCCGCCAAAATTTTCTGGCGTCCATGTAGAACTGCCGATTGCTGCCGCACCCCATATCATGGTGGCTCTGTCTAATCTTGACCTGCCATTAATGATCTTAAATCCGCTCACCCGTACATTATTTGCTTTTATATGCACAGCGTCCCCTTCATAGCCACCATCGATGATCGTGCTGTTGTTATCCGCACCTATCAGGGTCAGCGGCTTGTTTATGGCGAGATTTTCTCTGTATGTGCCGCTGTGCACGTAGATCACAGAAGTTTCATTAGCGTCATCTATCGCCTCCTGTATCGTGTTCCATGTATGGTTCGAAGGGTCATCTGCAAGGTTGGCATTTACTGTAATATCAGGGATGGGCGAGGTATTAAGCAGTGATAAAAGCGATTCATTGTCAGCATGTGTGTTCTTATTATAAATATTTGTCATCTCCCAGATAATCAATACCGCAGCGACTATCATGAATAAACCAAAAATGATTTTTCTTCTCATTTCTTTATCCTTCGCCCGAATACATCGCAAAAAATCCTCCTACAAATCAAGATAAAGTGGACGGAAAATCGCCGTCCACGACAGGAATTGTGCAATTAGATAAATGACGAGCGCCAGAATCACTGTTTTAGCTGATTTTAAATAGATAGCTTCAGATTTAAATATTGTAAATATAATAAATATTATTCCATTAAATATCATAACAGGAATAGCTGGCAAAGCCGTAGCAAGAATCTCAAAGCTATCATAGCTGCTTGGTACGACTACGCCTGTAAAAATCCCAAAAATAATTGACAGTGCTGATGGATAAA
>JAWOKW010000118.1:0-3322 GCA_033854095.1 Candidatus Methanoperedens sp.
TGGGCTATTGTGGCTTATTAGAATGATATTGTTATCCGATTATCCCCCGTTTCTGTGTCGGAAAAAGTAAAAATCACTGGATTTTAGGATAGTGCCTCTTAAAATGAAAGTTTATATAATGTATAAAGGCATTAAAAAGAGGTATGAAGCAGGAAATTTTTATTAGTTAGGAGAAGAAAATTATCGCTAAAGAATTACGTGAAAAAACAAATAGAAGCTACACAATGCCCTCTGGAAAAGCTGTTGAAACATATGCAGAAGAGGATATTGTAAACCAATTAATATTATCTTCTTCAGAGTTTAAAAATTATTATGAAACTGAAAGAGACAATATTGGCAATATTTATTGGATTAAATCAAACGAAGAAATTGAATTAACACTTGGGTTCCAAAGAGGACGAAGAGGTAAAGCGTATTTAATTAAAGGTAAAACTGGAATTAGAAAATTAATTGTTCTTGAGCAAACCCCCCCAACATTGGATGATTTATTTATAGTTGCACATGAAATGGGTCACTTTTTAATTATGAATAAAGGTTTCTATGGAATATCCCCACTCTTATCAAACGATATTGAAAATGATGAGAAAAATGCAAGGATTCGTTTAGCCTCATCTATGACAACCATGATTCATGATCCGTTATGTAATTCTCTTCTGAAAAAATATGGTATTTTCATATGGAAATCTATTTAGGGATTACGTTATAAGTGTGTTAAAAAATTTTAGCAATATCGAAGAACCTACTCTAAATACCTATTTCGGAAGTGAGCTTGTATTTAAATATGTATTGACAAACCTTCATGATAATACGATAATAAATGATAATTCTTATTTAGAAAAATATAACAAATTCTTTGAAAACAGATTTCCCCATATAACAGACGAAGGTAAATTTATTCTTGATTTGATTAAAATCTGGGGATACAATACACCGGAAAAGGTATCTTATTTATATCAGGATATACTCAATGCAATGAGACTTAATACAGTATGCAAATTGGAAAAGCCTAGGTATCTGTAGTTGTTTGAGCATTTTATTTCATCATTAGGCATATTAATTCCCGAGCGCACATTTGATGCCTTGGACTTTGCAAAGCAGTTCGAGATCGGTAATTCTATTTTCACTTGCTTTCAATGAGAGGGCTTTTGATTCCTGTAAGAACCGTAATGCGCACTCTGCCAGTAAGAGAGTTATCTACGCTGGCACCCCATATAACTCGCTCGATATTGGGTAACTTATCCACTATACGCTCGCCTAAAGCTGCGACCTCTCCCAGTGTCATGTCTTCACCGCCCATGATATGGATCAATACACCAAAAGTTGCTGAAATGTCTGAGATATCAAGCAGGGGAACTGACAGGGCCTGGCTAACTGCCTTAGTAACACGATCTTCACCGTCACCCTCACCTATACCTATTGCACTTATCCCTTTCTGCTCCATCACCGCCCTCAGATCGGCGAAGTCGATGTTGATAAGACTTGGCTGGGTAATTGTCTCAGTAATATTCCTGATGAAGGCCCCAACAAGGGCATTGGCAACTGCTAGAGCATCCTCTAGCGGCAGGTCCCCTGCGACCTCACTGAGCTTGGAGTTATCGATTACTATGGTAGAGTCACAACTTTCTGTGAGAGATTTTAGCGCCTCCTTTGCTTTTTCTCTTCGCGCCATCTCCATCTTGAAGGGGATTGTTACGCACGCGATAGTGAGTATTCCAAGTTCCCTCGCAACTTTAGCAACTACAGGTATTGCACCAGATCCGGTGCCTCCCCCCAATCCAGCTACTAGGAATAGCAGGTTTACATCCTGAAGGTCCTCCTTAATCTCAGGCAGATTTTCTCTGGTTGCCTCTGCACCCATCTTAGGGTAGCCCCCGCATCCATACCCTTTGCATAATCTTTCTCCGAGCAAAATGAGCTTATCCGTCTTGCTCATCGTAGCAAGATGATTAGCATCCGTATTAGCTGCGATAATCCTTCCCCCTGCCATTCCCTTCTGTGCGATCCACGTTATAATATTACAGCCGGCCCCTCCAAGACCTATTACGGCTATGGAGGGTTTAGCCGCTTTTAACATTTCCCTTAAATCAACTGCCAAAATTATTGCCTCTCTTTTGACTCCAACGATCAAAACACGTTGCTGCTCCCATATTATCACTAATTCGTATCATGACGCATCCGATACTAAAACTTTGTTATGCGATTCTTTTTCGTGCTAATTAGAGGTTGGAGGAATATATTATGCGGGCTCTGCCAAGTCTTCGGTGGATAGGAAATATACCTCGTACCCTCAGACGCGGCTTCCACCGTTGCATGTTTATATAATAGTTACAATATCGTCACGGAATCATATCAACTGACAACTTGACAGAACCTTGCGAGATACTGTGCTAAACTCCTGTACCGGCAGCCGCAACCGAAACAGCAAGTGAAACAGAAGTAATCTTGATAGAATGTAATGTTCCATCATTTTTTTTCATACCCCGCGCCGCCTTCGGCGGTTGTTGCCCTGGGTTCTGTACGCAGAATCATTCTGCCTTCGCTCGCTCCATTCGGCAGGCTCACTCCGCTCACTCAGGTGCTCGCACAGCTCGCATCCTTGGGGACAGAATCATTCCGCTGCTGGTACGGACAGTCCTGCGCTCCAGTAGGTGCTCGGACAGTCCTGTTAATCAATAGATTTGTGCCTACGGCGCAGGGGCTTCGCGGTCAAGCCGTGCCTCACTGCGGCTGCGGCACCCCAGCAATATGTGCAATATCAAATAAAGCACAAGGTGTATTCAGCTATGTAGCACACAGGATTTTATAGAGATAATCTCTCTTCTCCTGCTTATTTTCGCAGCCAATCATCAGAAGCACGCTCCGCAAGGGCAGCGTATCGCCGCTGCACCACTCAATCTAACGGGTGCATGAGATCTCAGCATAAAAGCCGGTTGAAAGGTGCTCCAAACTTGTGATGGCTCTTGTGCGTGAAAGTGCGCCGTCCGGTCGATTTTTCGCTACGCGTCGCCCGAATACTTTCACCTTGCTTGCGTTTTTTATATATACTCTGCCTGCGTATATTGAATTAAGGAAAAGGAGCATGATTGCCCCTGCGGTACTAGCAATACCCAGAGGCGTGGCTCATCCTGTTAAGGAGGATAAGCAATATGGAAAATAGCACGGAGAGAAATAAGACTTGCGCACATAGCGAAAGGGAAAAGATAAGAGAACTTTTTAAGGCAAAAGCAAACAACCCGCCTATCCCAAACCCTTTTGATGCGGTGTCGATGCGAAAATGGGGGGAATATTGTGCAGAGATGCAAGAGCTTGAGGCGCAGCTTAA
>JAWOKW010000119.1:0-3499 GCA_033854095.1 Candidatus Methanoperedens sp.
ATGGAGCCAAGAATTATCAGTATATTGCATCTTTACTGGCCACTTCCAGGTTACAAGGGAAGAATGGATTTGAAGAGCTTGAAAAGGTACTCAGACAGGAATTATGTCTGAGCTAAACAAATACCAAAATTTAAATGATTCTACTGAAAAAACGAGTTGTATAGACCCATCTAATTTAAGAAGATTACAAAGTTGCCTTTGTGGTACTATTATCGTTATAACTCCTATACTATGCTTTAATTGCTTATATAGTTTGTGGGTAAATTACCCACTGAAATAGATAGTATTATATATCAGTGGGTAAAATAGGGTAGTGTGGCAAAAGCGACTATCAAGTTTATGGATGCTTCGAGAAGACGGATCATTATACCAAAAGAGATAATCGAAGTTGAAGACTTACATGAAGGCGATTATATAGAGATTGATGTTAAGAAGATTGAAAGATCAAAGGCGACCGCATGAAACAAATAAAAATCATAGTGGAAAAACATCCAGAAGGGTATGTAGCGTATCCTCTCGGCTTAAAAGGTGTAGTTGTTGGAGAAGGCGATACTTACGAAGAAGCCCTTGCTAATGTGAAATCCGCTATCAAATTCCATCTTGAAACGTTTGGTGAAGAGGAAGTTTTCGGGACTGTTGAAGAAGAAATTATAGAGACATTCGTTGCAGAAGTGGCAGTGTAATGAAATTTCCAAGAGATGCACCGCAGCGAAAAGTTATAAAAGTTCTTGAAGTTTTAGGGTTTAAAATCGTGAGGATAGGGAATCATGTCTCAATGATTAGAGAAAATCCAGATGGTAGCAGTACACCTTTAACAATGCCAAATCATGAAAAGATAAAAGGTTCAACTCTCAGAGCAATTTGCACACAAGCGGGAATACCACGAGAAGAATTCTTGAAAATCTATGAAAAAATATAAAGCAAAAGACGAAGAAAATCTTAAAAAACAGATTGAAAGAGATACAGAGTTAGATAAAGAATTGAAACAGAAAGAACTTGTGAAAGGCTACGTAGTTGAGATAAGATACATTGGCAAGGGAAGCACTAAGACCAAGAATGTTAAAAAAACAGAGAATGCTACTGTATAAATTTGATAAAATTAATTATGATGGAGGATATGCACAGGAAGAAGGAGACGCTATAATAAAAGAAATAGAAGCTCTCCCTATAAAACTTGAAGAATGGAAGGGTTCTCATGAAACAAAAATCGTTTCTTTCAAATACATTGATGATACGCCCCATAAAAGAAAGGCGGGATTCCTATCTGAATTTTTTAATAAGATAAAAGTAGTCTTGCATCCAATTTAATGTTTCCAGAACTGCCACCAGCCTTTATTTTTTACTTCTTCTTGGCTTGGTCGTAGGGATTGCTGGCTGATAGTCTGGGTTAATTGGGAAATATGACCACGAAGAAAATTGATTTCATCGTCTTTGCTCTTAAGAGTCATTTCGTATTTTGAGACTTCTTGTTTAGCTTGATTAACTTCTGCATAACTATGATTAATCTTTTCTTTGAGTTGCATAATTTCACTGGATGTTGATTCTATAGCCTTATCTTTCTCTGATAGCTGACTCTCCAATTTAGATGTCTGTAGCTTCAGTTGCATAACTTCGTTCTGGTTTTTATTCAATTCCAATTGGATGTTATGCAGATCTATATCAGCATGCTTACTATCTGTGACATAAGATTCGATAGCATTAGCCACTTATTCAGATCTTGATATTCCGTGTTTATGCGCTTCATCATCGACATTATGCAGTATTGATTCATCAAGCGAAACGGTCACACGAACCATGTGTTATGCATATGTTATGCATATTATTAATCCTTTGTTATTGAACGCCCATGCTATGAATAACTTTATGAACATATCATAACAACTCTTCCAAGTCACAGAGTTTGTTCTCAATGAACGTTAATAAGAATCATGATTCTTTCATTCAAAACAGCCCTCTCCCCTTCCCCGCACCCCAACCTCTCACCCTTGCCTGTCCATGTCTTGTCGTGTTTCAGAAAGTAGTTGTTCAGAAGGACAAGAAGATTTTTCAATCCAAAAGTTAATTACGTTTAATCACAATGTATTATTATGGAAAGCATACAGATAAGAATCGATGAAAAAAACATGAAAGATTTGAACGAGCTTGCACAGATGCTAAGTTCATCTCGATCTGAGGTTATTCGAAGGATAATAGAAGGGGGTATTAGAGAGTTGCGTATGAAAATCGCCATGGAGAAGTATATTGATGATGAATTTTCTTTATGCAGAGCTGCGGAGTTTTCTGGAGTTTCCATACAGCAGATGGCACGGTATCTTGCCCAAAGAGGTATCCCCTTTTTTAAACAAAGCATAGAAGAGAGCGAAAAAGATGCAAGAGAGGCTCAAAGCTGGCTATAAAATGGGTGCTATAAAATGCGGATACTGGTTGATTCATCCACTCTCATCGCCCTGGCAAAAATAGGTAAACTCAACATACTTGAGATAGTCTTCAAGAAAGTGTTTATTACTACAGTGATTATGGATGAGATTCTCAGGGAAGATTACCCAGAGAAGGAGGTTTTTAGGAAAGCGATCAATAGCTGGATTAATGTTATTGACTATAAAGAAAATCCAGAGGAATTTAGAAAATATGGGCTGGATGCTGGTGAAGCAAGTCTATTCCTTGCAGCGGAAGCCGATGATCGACTTGTTCTTGATGAGGCAAATGCACGCAGGTTTGCTGAGTCGAAAGGATTAAAGTTCACAGGTTTAATCGGGCTGATCGTTGCTGCTGTAAAAACAAAGAAGCTAACAAAAGAACTCGCTTTAGAAACAATCAACAGGCTCTCTTTGGGAGACTTCAGGATGAGCTTAGAACTTTATCTATGGGCAAGCGAAAAAATCGAGCGATGTTAGTATGGTCTTTCGCACCCCAACCTCTCACCCCTTCATCTGCGACTGCTACTGTTTTGTTGATTCGAATATCATCCACGCAGCCTGCTGCCGTCACAAACCTCCTGAAAAAAGTACATGCAGAGATGCAGAATAGCATCTACCATGTCAGATGATGAAATAAGAACGTACTTGGGGTAGTATCAGCGCTGCTGCAACCAAGTGCCACATAAGCCCACTCTATGAATTTGGCTATTTTTGACTAATGCACCGAAAAGGTAAAAGTTGATAGTCTTCCCTTTTACAATACCGGTTTACTCCTCGCTAATTCCCCCATATGTTCCTCGCTTGGTGTCTGATAGTGCTCCTGTATTACCCGTACTGTGTCGCCTACCAGTTCGGCAGTCTCTTCTGGCTTCCATCCAGCAGCTTCGCAAAGCTTTATGCAGGTTGCTCTGAGACTGTGAAAAGGTCGTCTGTGAATTTTGATTATATCGAGATATTCGTTAAAAATATCATAAGCCTGCCTATCTGAAATATGCTTATCTTTGTACTGTTTCCCCTGCAACGGTGATGGGAACAGCCATTCAGATTTGCGAGATGAAGTCAGATGCATCCTGAGATAGTGT
>JAWOKW010000120.1:0-10424 GCA_033854095.1 Candidatus Methanoperedens sp.
TTTACATTTTAGCTATGCACGAAACTACGTTATCCTTTTAAGACTGAAAACATGCACATGCATAAGAATACAGAAAACAAAAAAACCAACAGAGATGCAAAACCCTCGAGTATCCATAGGATACCCCCGACCGAGGTCGGGGGTAGTGACCACACGCAGGTAAGAACATGGTTTGGAATTTTCACAATCGATGATAACAGGATAATCGATGTCGAGTTATTTCATAAAGATGCAATCGTGGATAAATTGGGCGAAGAGTTGCCGTTATTAAGAGGCAGGGTAGCAGGGATAGACCTTCGTGACCTTGCAGTGAAATACGGCTTTGTAAGCTCAGGTGAAGATTATGACCGCATACTTCATGAAATCAATATTCAGCTTGTAAAAAAACAACTGTCTGAGACTGTGACGCAGGAGAGGCAGATAATAGCAGCAGTCGAGGCGATAGATGACATTGATGAAACCTCAAATATTCTCGCTGAGAGGCTAAGGGAATGGTATCTGCTGAATTTCAATGAAATAGATTTAAAGGGAAGTGAACTCGCCCGCCATATTACAGGTATTCCTGACCCTGAATCAAGAGGGATGCAGAGCCTTGCTGCGTCGCTTCTTGGATTATATGGCTCTCGCAGTTCGATCGAAGAGTATTTAAAAGAGAACATGCCTGCATTAGCTCCAAACCTTACTAACATAGCCGGACATATCCTCGGAGCGCGCCTTTTGTGCATCGCTGGAAGCCTCAAGCGGCTTGCTTCAATGCCCTCAAGTACAGTGCAGGTACTGGGAGCGAACAATGCGCTTTTTAAACACTTAAAAGGAAAAGCCCCTTCTCCAAAGCACGGTATCATATTCAGGCATCCTTTTGTCAACACAGCTCAGAAGCGGCAGCGCGGGAAGATAGCAAGGGCTGTCGCCTCGAAAATTTCACTTGCTGCTCGCTGTGACTGCTATTGCGGGGAATTGAAAGAGGAGCTTCTTGAAGACCTGAAAACAAGAGTAGAGGAGATTAAACATAAAAAGTAGAGCTTTCTTCAATAGACGAATATTTTAATACATTCAAGACCATGCAGATACCATGCCCTGCGAGAAGTTCACTAAAAAATTTGACGACTATAAAAACATCAGAAGGCAAAAAAAGCTATTCGGCACCTTTGGCTTCCGCGGTGTCATGAATGAAGGCATCGGGGCTGAAAAAGCAAAGCGTGTGGGTGCTGCTCTATCGGTCTATCTCGGATACGGAAAAACAATAGCTATAGGAAAAGACCCAAGGATTTCCTCCCCTGTGCTTGAAGAAGCGCTTGTGGATGGGATAATAGAGCATGGATGCAATGCGCTGACCCTTGGCATAATCACGCCGAACGCGCTTTCGTTGGAAGTGGCAGAACAGGCTGATGCAGGCGTCATGATCACAGCTTCGCACAATCCTCCTGAATATAACGGCATAAAATGTTTAAGTAAGAAAGGGATGGGCTTTTCCCCTGAAGAAGACCTTGCGCTTGAGAGCATCTATTTCAATGACATAAAGAAGGCTGCAAAGAAAGGAAAAAGGATATCTGACGGCGGCACAGGCGAGAGGTACTGTGCCCATATAATCCAGCACGTAAGCAAGTTCTTTCCAGCAGCGCCCACGAAGATAGTGGTAGACGGTGGCGGAGGTTCGGCATCGTCTGTGACAGCTGAAACTCTTATAAGATTGGGACATAACGTGGTGAAGTTCAACTGCAAATACGACGGCATGTTCATGGAAAGGAACCCTGAACCCGTGGACTCAAATCTTGAAAAACTCAAAAAACTTGTTACTAATGAAAGTTCAGATTTCGGCATTGCGCATGACGGCGACGGCGATAGAACCGCTTTTGTGGACGAAAAAGGGAAATTCGTGCAGGGAGATGTTTCAGCAGCGATAATAGCAGACCATGTGATGAGGCAGGTTAAAGACAGGAAAATAGCTGTGACGATTGCATTTTCCAACATCATAAAAGATGTTGCCGAAAAGCTCAACGCTGAGGTCATCTACACACCTGTGGGTGAGCCGTATCTTGCTCAGGCAAAACTGTTATGCGGGGCGCAGATCGGGCTCGAAGAGCACGGCTCTGTACTGCTTGAATGGAGCCGTGAAGGACCTATGCTGGCAGGAATCATGGCAGGGATACTCTCAAAAGAAGAAATGAGTTTATCAGAACTTGTTGCTTCATATCCCAAATATCACCAGATAAAAGATGCAAAGACGCTTCCAGATGGGACTGACATATACGCACTGATGGACAGGCTGAAGCAGGAGATACCGGGCGATTATGAGAGTATTACAGACATGGACGGGGTGAGGGCTGATTATAAGGACGGCTGGTTCCTTGTGAGAGCCAGTGGAACAGAGCCAAAGGTTCGGGTTTTTTCTGAAGGGAGCACTGAAGCGAGGGCAAGGATGCTCTCTAAGATCGCGATGGAAGGGCTGGAAAAGGCATGAAATACATCATAGTCACAGGCGGTGTGATGAGCGGGCTTGGGAAAGGCATAACCGCAGCATCCATAGGGCGCATCCTGAAAAACAAAGGTTTCAATGTAACCGCTATCAAGATAGACCCGTACATCAATATTGATGCAGGCACAATGAGCCCGTACCAGCACGGCGAGGTCTTTGTACTGAAAGACGGGGGAGAAGTTGACCTTGATCTTGGAAACTACGAGCGCTTCCTTGACATTGAACTTACACGTGAGCATAATATCACGACTGGCAAGGTCTACCAGACAGTCATTGAGAAAGAAAGGCGTGGAGATTATCTTGGCAAAACCGTGCAGATCATTCCCCATATAACCAATGAGATAAAGGAGCGCATCAGGAAAGTGGCAGCCAGGAGCAGGGCAGATATCTGCATCATAGAGATAGGAGGCACAGTGGGCGACATAGAGAGCATGCCTTTCCTTGAATCAGTACGGCAGATGCACAGCGAAGAGAAGGAAGAGGACATCATTTTTGTGCATGTGACCCTTGTGCCGCTCGATACACAGGGCGAGCAGAAGACCAAACCCACGCAGCATTCTGTAAAGGAGCTTCGAAGCCTTGGTCTTCAGCCTGATGCTATAGTTGCAAGGTGCAAAGAACCTGTGCTTTCAGATACCAAAGCAAAGATTGCACTGTTCTGCGATGTGCCTGCACATGCTGTTATAAGTGCACATGATGCAAAGGACATCTATCTCGTACCCACGCTCATGGAACAGGAAGGACTTTCTGATTATCTCATGGAAAAGCTTAAACTCTCACCAAAAGAAATCTCGCATGAATGGGATGCATTTATAAAAAATATGGAATCCATCAGCAAGGAGATTCATGTGGCGGTCGTTGGGAAATACGCCCATCTGGGTGATTCCTATATAAGCATAAATGAAGCACTCAAGCATGCTGGAATAGAGTGCGGATGCAGGGTCAGGATCGACTGGCTTGATGCAGAGGAGTTTGAGAAAAAACCTGATGCAATCAATATCTTAAAAAAATACAACGGGATTCTCGTGCCAGGTGGATTTGGGGTGCGCGGGACCGAAGGTAAGATACTTGCGATAAAATATGCGCGTGAGCACAATGTGCCGTATCTTGGTCTGTGCCTTGGCATGCAGCTTGCTGTCATTGAGTTCTCAAGGGACGTGGTGGGATTAAAGGATGCGAACAGCTCTGAACTTGCAAAGACCGAGCACCCGGTGATTGACATTTTGCCCGAGCAAGAGAACGTAAGAAATATGGGGGGAACAATGCGGCTTGGGAATTGCGTGGCTGTACTGGCTGAAGGCTCTCTTGCACAAAAATTATACGGGAACACACTGACCGAACGCCACAGGCACAGATATGAAGTGAACCCGAAATATATACCTGTAATCGAGGCTAAAGGCATGAGGTTTACAGGCAGGAGCGACCACAGAATGGAAATAGCTGAGATACCATCGCACAGGTTCTTCTTTAGCTCCCAGTTCCATCCTGAGTTCAGATCAAGACCTGGGAAGCCTTCACCACCTTTTCTTGCATTCGTGAAGGCAGCGCTTGGGTGAACCGTCATCCTTCAATTCATGGTGACGAAACGATAATTTTATTACAGGGTACATGGATATATTATGCTGGGTGAAAATATGGCTGAAATAACTATGACTGAAATCAGAAAAACTATTGCAACATCTTTAGGAACTGCGTTCGGAATTGTTATTGGTATGGTCTGGGTCCAGGTTGTGACCTCAGCGTTTGTCACTGGTGGAATACCTGTGAATGCTTCATCTGGCATAACATGGATTCAATGGGGTTATTTTGTGATTACGGCTATTGTTGTAACACTAATATGCGTTATCGCGATAGTAATGATAGGGAGATGGGGAGGAAAAAAATAACAGTATCAATTTTTCAAATTTTATATTTGTCATAGAGTTCTTTCCTGACAGGACAGGTGCACACAGAAGAATATCCAAAATATATTCGGTACTTGCAGAGTTTATTATCTGCACATTTAATAAAAAGTATGTTTTTGCCAAAACATTTTTCTATTTTGCAAACGTCCTTTGTTTCGTTTGATAAACAAACAAAGTTTTTTATACACTTAGTCGTTTTTTTAATGGTATCTTCACTTACATGGATAACCATTTACACTCACATCCATTTTTTAAAACCGGCGATTCTGGAGTATTAAAATCTCGTAAGGAATCACTCTTCTTTAGCAAGGCATAGTACCCATTCTGAAAGGGGTACACACCCCCCAGGTGCGCATTCAAGAGCGCACCCTGTACACGGCGTGAATATATCACCTACCAGCAATAACCTGAAATTTTTAATGTTTTCTTTTTTCTTTTCGATATATTTAATAAGGTATGTTCTTGAACCTTTGTTTGATTGCTGCTCTCTGATTATTTGTCCTTCTTTTTCTAACTTATCCAGAATCCTGGAGCATTTTCTGCGATCTATTTCAGCTTTTTTCCAGAGTTCATTCTGTAAAATTCCGTTTTTACTGGATTTTATCATCTGCAGGATTGTCTCTTCGATTTCCATTCTACTCTCCTATGGGACATAGAAGAATTATATTATTACCTCTCAATACTACAGAACCAAGAGAACGTGACTTCACTCCATCCGCAATCTCATACGTATCTAGAAGATGCAGATTCAAATTATCATCAGCACTCTCAAGTTTTCCTTCAAGAGTATGTTTATCGCCTTTCATCTCAACCTGTATGCGTTTACCTATCAGTGCCTGAACTTTTTTGTTAGGGAACAAGATAATTACCTCGCTCCTTTTTATTTCCTTAAGTACTTCAATTTTTGCATGGGCTTTAGATGGCATTGAGAATATCCTGCGGATGAACAAGCACTGTTATTCCCTCAAGCTCACGCAATAACCTTGTATTCCTTGCATCAACATCGCGGACTTTAAGTTTTGCCAGCCCACCTCTTATAGCGCCGAAGCTGCACAGGTTCACACATATCCTGCAGCCATTGCATTTCAATAGATCGATCTGGTCTGTAATCGCATTTTTTGGGCACTGCATCTGTGGAGGGCATAGCTCACATTTCATACATATTTCTCTGTCTATAAAAAATGGCATTCCTGACTCGATCGTTCCTGAAATATCGACAGGCACAATAAAAACAGGCACACCCCCTTTGACAGCCTGACATACGGCTGTTGTCACAAGAGTATCAGCTATCCCATAAGCGAGCTTTGCTGTCGTGTTCGACGTAGCAGGCGTGACTATCAAGGCATCGTATTTTTGTAAAAGCAGCCTGCCTGTTTTTGGGAAGCTTGCACCCTGTTCACGTTCAAAAAATATCTCTTCAAGATAACTGCCGCAGGAAATACTTGAAAGCTCGCTTTGCAACCCATACATCCGAATCACTTCTTCACCTGCACATGATATGAACGTGGTTATTTTCAGATCTGTTGTTCCTTTGAGCTTTTTGAAGACCTGGAAACTCTCTTTCAGGAAATGACCTGCGCCTGTGATGCACCATGCGATTTTCATAATCACAGACTATGTCGAAAAAATATATAACTGCATGTGCTGAATCTACCAGCCATGATAGACCCTGTCAACAACTTTCAAATCCCAGATGAATGGGTATCCCGGGCAAAAATACCTCTTAAAGAGCTCGGTGAGAGGATCGCAGGCGGACGATGTATCCTGCTTTCAGATGGTTCGCTGCTGCTGCGAGGCTACACCACAGGAACGACAGCAGCAGCAGCAGCAAAGGCTGCTGTATTATCCTTAAAAAAAGAGCTTTCAGAGGTTTCAGGTCCCACGCCGACTGGCATTCATGTTGTCCTGACCGTTGCTGCAAGGAATGGGAGAGCCTCTGCAATAAAAGATGCAGGTGACCATGCCTTTGACGTCACAGGCGGAGTTGAAATCATCGCAGAAGCAAGAGAACATGATGCCCTTGTAATAAAAGCCGGCTGCGGCATCGGATTAAAAAAAGGCAGACCTGCGATATCTCAATCTCCAATGCGCCAGATAGAAGAAGCGATAACAGAGGCGCTTCTGGAGCTTGGATTAAAAGGAGCGGTTGTCACTATCTCTGTCCCTGAGGGTGAAAAGCTTGCAAAGCTGACGCTCAATGAAAAAATAGGAATAACCGGGGGAATATCCATTCTTGGGACAACAGGTTTTGTTGAGCCGTGGAATGAACATCTCTATGAAATGAAGGAAGAACTCATACGAAATGCTGATAAGCTCATCCTTACCACAGGTCGTCTTGGTGCGCACTTCTCAAGCATGTTATTCCCTGATTACACAGTTCTGCTTATCGGAAGCGATATATCTTTCGGATTAAAAGCTGCAAGGGGAGAAGTGATAATTTGCGGGCTGCCAGGGCTGATACTGAAATGGGCATCTCCTGATATATTAAAAGATAGGGCTTATCGGACGATCCGGGAATTCATCGATGATGACCCGGAAAATCCCCTTATAGATAAAGCCCTTGCGCAGGCAGTAAAAAAGTCAGGTAAAAGAGTCGTGCTTTTGAACAGGAACGGCACTATATTACGCGACAGCGGTAGACAAAGATTGGAAGCTGACACGTATGAAGGGACGTGACGCTTTATGAAAATAATAGGCGTGGGTGCAGCCCCACATCTTCTGACAGAGGAAGCGATATCAGCTATTGAGAGTGCAGGCATGATATTTGGCTCAAAAAGGGCGATCGAAATAGCAAAAAAGCATATTAAGTGCGAAGCTCATGAAATAACAGACTACACACTTGATTCGCTCCCGCATGAGGCGGTTATTCTTTCAACAGGCGACCCGATGCTCTCAGGACTTGGGAAATTCGCAAAAAAAGGGGATGAGATTGTTCCAGGGATATCTTCACTGCAGCTTGCCTGCTCTAAATGCCGTATGGACATTGAGAATATATCTGTGGTCACAGCTCATTCTCGTGATATCGCGCTTATAAAACAAAGGCTCATAAAAGAGCTAAAAGAAGGCAAAAACGTGTTCCTTCTTCCTGACACATCATTTGGGGTAAAGGAACTCGCATATCTACTGGAATCAGAAGGTTTGTTCAGGAAGCTTTTGGTTTGCGAGAGGCTTGGCTATCCTGATGAGCGGATAACAGAAGGCACGACAGAAAAGCCGCCAGTCGTGCAATCGAGCCTGCACTGCATCTTGATATGTCGATAGATTGACCCAAGAAGGGTTTTTCGGACATGCTATAAGATAAAAGTCACTGGCGGGACCGATGTTTCATGGTCACCTTCTATCGATTACCTCAGATTCGTAACACTGGGCGCCCTTTTTAAGATGGGATACGATTGTGAGCTCAGGCTTTTGCAGAGAGGGTATTATCCACGTGGGGGAGGCTGTGTCGAAGCTGTTATCAATCCATCAGTGTTAAAGAGGACAAGTTTTGACAGGCGATGAAGGATACGATGCCAGGGTCTCACTTGAAACAAGGGATTATTCCTCGGCTGGAAGCGGCATTACTCTTTGGTGCGGCACTGCCGGAGCAGCCGCGCTCGGAAAACCAGGCTTAAAAGCTGAGAACGTGGGGAGCAATGCCGCAGAATCGATACTTACAGAGCTAAAATCATGCGCAGGTGTTGATATTTATTTAGCTGACCAGTTAATACCCTATTTAGCCATCGCCGGGGGCGGCTCTTTTACAACAAGAATGATCACACTTCACACAAGAACCAATATATGGGTAACAGAGCAGTTCTTTGATGCAAAATTCAAAATAGGACAACTGAAAACAGGATTGTTTTGCGTGTCAATTTGAGTTATTGCCGATGTCCTTATTATTGATGATGCGCATAGATACTATTTCTTGAAACAGTAAACAATTTAACTGACAATAAAGTTAAAGAATTTTTATAAGAGTTCAGTATATGAAAACTATTGAAATTATAGAGGTTTTCAAATGCCAACACTAACTGCGTACATTGAAAAAGATCCAGAAACTGGCTTATATGTGGCGATTGTTCCAGGAATTCCCGGCGCCCATACACAGGCAGAGACTCTTGATGAGCTTCAGGAGAACCTTAAAGAGGTTCTTGAGCTATGCTTAGAAGAAATGGAACCTGAGAATAAGCAATATTTACCTCAATTTGTCGGAATTCAGCAAGTTGAGGTGAGTGTTTGAGCAGACTTCAAATAATCGATTTTAAGGGAGATAGAACTCAGTTCAGATGAATACGAGGAGTATTTGAGGAAGTTGTAAACTCCCATCAAATCTTAATAGTTTGTGCCCCCTTCCTATCATAAAAACCAGTTACTACCTCGGGCTGAAAGCGCCGAGGCATCAAGAGGATGCTTGAAGTTTTTGCATTTTTTGGTTTTTATTTCCTCTATATTTGGAATACAGGAAGTTTAGGCGTTCTGGGCAACTTCCAGTTCTCTAAATCCACGAACTTATTTAGCTCTTCGACTTTTGTTTCTTCGAGGCACATCTCTATGACTTCTTTTATATTTTCCAGTGCCTCATCTATGGTTTCGCCGTAAGAATGGCAACCTTTGAAAACTGGACAGCTTACTATATAATATCCGTCCTCATCCATCTCAATGATTATTGGTACATGTATTTTTTCCATATCTGGTAGTTCCTATTAGATGGTTTCGATTTTTATTTAAACAATGGTATTCTGAGCTCTTATATTCTTCCAAGCAAGAACTATCTTCCAGCTAATTTTTTATATGCTACTCATGATACGGCAGGGATTGTATAGGAGGTAGCTGGCACAGACATCCTTTCGATAATCCAGAGGCGCATGATACAACAGCCGATGGCGCAAAAAATATCACGCCTGAAGAGTTCCTTGATGAAGCGTTTGAAATATTATTGAAAGAAAAACTGATATAGCTTCAAAGATCAAAAGGGGAACATTTCGCAAAGCGCAGGCATAAAATATATGCGAACTCGATGTCCCCTGCCCCGACCTCGCCAAGAAGCAGCACGAACGAGCCAGACGGGTAGCCGTCATCCATCATCGTGTCAAGTGATGCCATGCCCGTGCGGATTTTTGTGATCTGCATGTTACATCTTCTAATGAATTTTTCGCTCTAATTCTATAACAGTCATACGGCTATCGAGTTCTTTTAGCTCTGCCTTGATCTCTTTAGCTTCCTGTTTGAGTTCCACTACGTCTTCAATAACATTATCCAGTTTCTGGAGTATCTTTCCAGCTTTAAAACTGAGACCTGCAATAGTCACGATTGCGCTGACCACAGGAAGAACATCAAGCCAGAGCATCAGCCAATTCCAATGATTTTAGCAATAACCCATATAACCAGCAGTACAATGCCTAACCAGATCAACACATCCGTATAATCGAATTTGTGATGTTTTTCTATTGCTGCCATAACATTAATATCTATATCTCTGTACTATTTAATAGTATCCTCATGCTTTTTAGTTAAAACTGTGATGCACTCAACAGGGGTTGTTGATGTCGCAGATGACAAGGCGGAGGAAGAGGATATCATTCCACCTATTAGCAGTACCTGATTGGGGTGATTCCCAAATACTAAAAACGAGGCTGTTGGGCCTTTCAATTGAAGCATTCCGGTAATATGAAGTGATATCAATTCCGTTTGATATTAATCGATCATCAAATTCATGTTTTATTGAACCATTTATTTCGACTGATTTGATGGTTCTATTATTATTAAATGTAACTCCAATATTGAACATATCTCCGTCGATGTCGGTTATAAAAAACGCAAATCCTTTGTTAGTCTGGTCTATCAAATTAGTAACAGTCATATTATCAATAATAAATTTCTGTATCTGGTCGTGAGGAGGCAGATTAATCCTATTCATAGATTGCACTTCATTCGAATAAGCCCCACGTGCACCTGTAGCGCCGCTTTCGACTCCGCTCGGCCCAGCAGCAGCCGCAGTTAATTGAAGGCTTGGCAGCAGTTGGTTAGAAATCATGCCAGAATATATTCCTCCTGATGTTATA
>JAWOKW010000121.1:0-16458 GCA_033854095.1 Candidatus Methanoperedens sp.
CCATGGACTTGAAACTGCAATTGCTGGCACGATTAAATTCGAGGATATTCCAGCCTTAAGGCGCATTTCGCCTGATATCATTGGGGTACGGGGATGCGTGTGCGGCGGGGATAGACATTCGGTCATCAAATGTGAGCTTGTCGAACGATTGAAAGCGGAAATCAGTATGAAATATAGTTCTCAGCCGAACATATGATAAATGACAGAAAAGTTTTTATAGACTCTTGAACATCGCTATGCTTTAGGAGGATATCCTCAAGGAGGTATTATGGCTGAAGAACCTGTAGAAATAAAACAGTTATTTGTATATGAACATGATGCGAGTCGGCTGGAACTTCTTATTAGAATCTTGTACTGGATAGTTATAGGGATTGTATTGATAGTATACGGATTCATCGCAGAGATTTGTTTGATTATCCAGTGGTTCGTAATACTGATACTCGGACACAGAAACGAAGGATTGAGTAACTTCATCAAAGGATACCTTGAATATAACGTGTATGTAACAAGCTATGTCTTTTTTATGACAGACAGACGCCCAGAAGTAATGCCAAAACCAGTAAAAATATATGAAAAAGAATAAACAGCCTGCTGACGCTATTTAATTTCTATATTTTTTACCCATATCCCTTTTTCCACGATATTCCCAACTATCTTCCCATCCAGCATCTGGGAAGCCTCTTTAGCTTCGCTCTCTGGGAGTACGACTGCAAAACCCATGCCCATATTGAAAGTCTTGTACATCTCAACATCTTCCACATTTCCTTCTTCTTGCAGGAACCTGAAGATAGGCTGCGGCTCTAATGGGTCAGTAATGTTAAATCCATACTCAGTGATGCGGTGAAGTTTTAAAAGACCGCTGCCTGTTATGTGTGCAAGACCGTGTATATCAAAACGGCTGGCAGCGTCCATGAGTTCCATATATATCTTTGTAGGGGTAAGCAATTCATCTCCGAGCGTGGTATCTGTATTATAGGGAAAAGGGTTCCAGTATGAGTAGCCCGCATCTTTTATGATCCTGCGCACAAGGGAATATCCATTGCTGTGCACCCCGCTTGAGCGAAGTCCGATTATTGCATCTCCCACCTCGATACGCTCGCCTGTGATTATTCTGTCTTTTTTTACCATGCCAAGACATGTGCCTGCAAGGTCAAAGCCGTTGATAATATCAGGCAGGCTTGCAGTCTCGCCTCCCACGATGGTCATCCTTGAAACCTCAGCACCTTTTGCAAGCCCTTCTCCGATCTGCCTCATGATCTCATCATTGGGTTCATTTATGGCTATGTAGTCCACAAAAGCAAGAGGTTCTATCCCCATTGCCAGAAGGTCGTTCACGTTCATGGCGATACAATCTATCCCGACAGTGTTCCATCTTTTCATCTCGTTTGCGATGATGACTTTAGAACCCACCCCATCAGTGGTAAGCGCAAGGGCATATTCCCCGAAATCAATAAGACCTGCATAATGACCCACATCTGTTAAAGGAGCACCAAGTCCTTTGCGCTTATAAGTAAGTTGCTTTGCAAGGGATGAAATCGCTTTGTTCTCTTTCTCGATGTCAACGCCTGATTTTGCATAGGTCAGAGCCATGCATCACTCAATAAAAGTGATTGCATAAAGAGCTTATGATAGGAACGAGACCATTGTAATAATGGTTAGATTTTTAAGTTATTAAAATATTGGGTATATGAATCAGGAAGCTTCACAGCTTTAGAGTGAGGTAGTTCACCAGATGACAAACCCGATAAAGTTATTCATGGAATGCACCGTCGGCACAAAACCGAGGACAGCAGAAAGCATTACAATCCCACCTGTCAAACTCAAAGCAGACCTTTACAAAACAACTGAGATTGAACCGTTGTTTCTCGTTGCATCAGTCGAAGTTGGGAATACCACGACCAAATGCATCCTCACAGCGACCAATATGAAAGATGGGCGTGCATGGCTTGTTAACAAAAAGGTGAAAATGACACGCAATGTAAGAAAACCCAAGCCAAATGAACGCATCTTTGGTACGACCCTGAGCGGCGTATCGCTCACACGCGAATCTATTGCAGAGCTTGTTCGCGATACATTGATCGAAGCGCACGAGGATGTCAACCTCGACGTGAAGACAGACCTTGATTTTGCAGTACGGTCAACAGGCGTTGTTGCAGGTTTTTCATCGCCGCATGAAGTAGGGGAATTCATAAAAGCCCTTGCAGACGGCTGTCTCCTCGCAGGTATCCCGCCAAAAAAGATGGTGCCTGCGATGTCTATTGATAACATCCCGGTAAAGTTCAGGGACCATACGCTTATCGATAAGGTCATATTCACAGGCGCGGTGGGCGGGGTGCTGCCGCCCATTGGCTCGACCGGGGTCGAGATTGTGGCGAACGAAATGGAAGGAGAGCTTTCAACAGCAGGGATTAAAGAAGGTGCAAAATGGGCTGGCGTGGATTTCAGGAACCCTGTCTTTTCTATGGACTTTGGTACAACGCTGAAAGGCAGGATCACCAATGATGAGCTGCCATATGCAAGAACAATCGCCAACCTGTGCGGCTATGCAGGTGCGATTCCTGATGCTGTGATAAAAGGCACAGGGCTTGTGGATAAAAGATTCGGTGCGGCGCTTGACCTTTTCCACAATACTAAGGAACGCATGATATGGCTCTCAAAAAGCAGTATAATTAAAAAATATGCACAGTCGATTGATTCGCTGATAACAATCGAAGTTGTGCCCGAGAACAGGAATAGATACGGAAGCGTGCCTGTTAATCCTGCGGCTGCGAAAGAGATAGACGTTACACTTATTGGATGCGATGTAGGCACGGACGGAAGCTTTATGCAGAAACTGAGCGATATAGGGGCTGAAATATATTTAAAACACGGCTTAAAGACGATGTTCGCCACCCTTGATCTTGTTTCAGCCATGATGGTAAAGCGGCTTGTAAAGCTTGGTATAGATAACCATCTGCTCTCTGAGAAGACATCCATCGGGATAACAGGAAGAGCAGGTATCACAGGCTGCAAGCCCTATCTGATCTTAAAAAGCATAGAAAATCTCAGGCTGTACAGTAATCCCAGGGACAGGGTCGTATTTGTGGATGATGGGCTGGCTCGAGGTGCGGCTGTTATGGCGCGCTGCATGAACTCGATGGGCGTGCCTGGAAACCCGCTCGGAGGGGTAAGCGGCGGAAGATGTGTTTTAAATAAGCGTATTGAGTACTATAAACTAAAAGAGATGAGGAATAAAACTTGAACGCACTTTTATTAATGGGATGCCCTGAACTGCCTGTTCAGACCGCTGCTGCGCTGTATATTGCAAATAAACTGAACAGAGAAGGGTTCGAGGTAACAGCAGCAGGCAATAAAGCAGCGCTCAGCCTGCTTTTGAACTCAGACCCTGAAAAACATTATATCAAAAAGGTGATGGACCTTGACAGGTGCATCGCGAACCTTGCAGAGAAGAAGCTCAAGCCTGATCTGTGCTTCGTATTTATACACAGCGATAGCGGCATCTCATATCTTGCTACGGTCAAGTCTTTATCAGCAGCAAAGACAGTGGCTGTGATCTTCGGGAAAGAAATAGAGCCGCTCATTGAAGCCAGTGGGGATTCAGTGATCCTTGCAGCAAAGGCTGTACATAATCCATCGCCGCTTCGGGCAAAGATAGACGAGGTGAAGTCATGGGCTGCATTGATGAGATGAATTATGAGATACTTTTGCCTAACTCCTCTTTTAAGGAATGTGCAGAGTACATAAAGAAAAACTTCAGGGAAATTTATTATGTGCCTGCAGGTTTTCGGATTTTTAATAATTATCTGGTAGGCGTCTCGCCTATCCCTGTGGCTGTTGACAATGAGGATGTTATTTTGCCCTATGTTAAACCATGTCACGGATGTTTTGTGCTCAGGATACCGGGAAAAGAGGAAGTGGAGAGGCTGAGGAAGGGGGAGTGAACAAGCTATGAGAGAGCATGTTATACGACATTGTTACCTGCCGCCAGGATGGTAGAATCATAGGTCCTCCTTTAGTTTTTTATCAACAAGCTCTCAGGTAAAGATATGCCTTAAGAGCCTTTTCTGCCGCCTGCTGAAAATGGAAAAGGGCAAGATAGAACCTCCCTCTTTTTCTCAGTTCATCTGCATCCTCGAATTCATCTTTTGCCTGTGTGGACCATCTTAATGCTTCTCCTTTATGTGGTCTTTTCATAAACCACCTTCCCCTTTAATATATTTTGCAAGAAGTTGCTTGTTGGCAGCCTCTCATAAAATTCTTTCTGATTATACACTATTATGTCAGAGGCAACCTTTCTTTCTATTTTTTCATATATTGTGTCCATCCATTCCTTCCCTGTTTTTGTAGATGGCATAAGTACGAGCAAATCAAGATCGCTGTTTACATCCACATCTCCTCTTGCGAATGAGCCGAAAAGTATGACTTTTAATGCTCCCAGGCTTTTGAGCTGAGTCACAATCGAATCTAAGGATGCCTGCAATCTGGCTTTTCGTTCATTTTTTCTCTGTAGGATTTCTTTGAGTTTTAGCATCAGAGACCTCTATATCCTGTTTTATAATTTCTTTCAAAATGCTCTTTTCAATTTATATAATAATTGAATTTAAATTTCGTGGTTGAGAGTCATTTTGTAACATTTCATATTCTTTTCTGAACTGCTCGATATCAGGTGTTGCCTTTAAATTGTTCCCATTTTATATGACTTCCTCCCGATTGATAACTGAAATTGATCTCAATATCAGGATATAGTGGATTTTTCACGATTAGTATATGGAATCTCTCTACAGTCATTTCAAACAGTTGAGTATTAAATTCTTTGAAATATTTGGTTGCCTTCTCTACTTGTCCACCTGCAGACAGATCTACAGCTATTTTTAGTGGTATCTCAAGACTTAGCGACCAGTCTCTTCTGAGTTCAAAATCGTATCTCTGTATGATGTATTCTACTTTTTCAGTGTATTCTGCATTAGCAAAAAGTTTGATGCAATTTGCCCAATCTATTTTTTGTCCTCGAATTTCTGCTTCATGCACATTAGTCTCATTAATTAGACCTGATTTTAGATTTTCCAAGTAATGATTTCTAAGAGAAGATAGAATTTTATGTTTATTACTATAATATTTTAGCCTGTCAAAGTAAATCTGATATGCCTTTGGATCTATCAATAAAAGATGGAGATTTTTATTTTTTCTTGCTGCGCCCCAAATAATTCTTCTGATATGTTCGTCTCTAAAAGAGTAACCAACAACAATTAAAAACTTACATGTTTCAGATTCAAGAAGGCGTTTAATCCCTACTAACAATTCCAAAAACGGCTCTGCATAGTCCAATTTTTGCATTGGATAAAGCATAAGATTTTCTGCCTTCTCACCTGTAATAAGCTGAATTTTGCTTTCTTCAGTCATAACAGGCAATTTTATGTAACTGCCCCTGTCGCTCTGATACCACATTACAGAGCCATGCAATTTATAAAGGCGAATATCTGTGTGTTCTGTTTCAAAATTCACAGAAATAACATCCAGAGGTCTAAATTCCTCTACTAATGCAAGGAGAGACTGAAGATATTGGATCTTCTCTTCTGATACAATTGCCTTAGATTTGATGAAATCTTTTAAATCATCTATCAGTGGTTCTTTCTCATGGTACCCTCTTAAGATAAAATTTCCACCCTTATAAAATTGTAACAAAGGCTCTTGCTCTTTATTTTTGAACTTTGTCAAAGTTTCCAAGAGGAGTTCGACGTCTATCTTTGTTCCTTTCCATTTTTCTAAAGTCTCAACTATTACCTCTGAAGATTTAATTTCTGAGTTCATCTTTCTTCCTCAAACAACGTTCTTTGATATTTATCTACCTTCGCCTCAGCCTCTCAATAGCATCTTCTCATCTTTTCGGATGATGCAGAACAACTGCAACCATCCTCTATCCTTCTCTTCCATCCAAGAATTGCTTTTTAAAATCTTTGAGCAATCGCTATCAGAAGGATGAAAAATTTTATAGTCTCCGATCAGGAGCATCTAACATGTCCCTGGATTTATTCCGGGGTAATTGTTGTTCTCTCCACATTCTGAGTCCTTTATTTTTCAACAATCTATCTCCAACAAGGGTACATGCCATAGGCAGCGGCGAGAATGCATAAAAAATAGAAGCTAACAGATACGCCATCTTACTTGGTCTTCTCATTCTGGAAATCCTGGCATACATAGGACAATCTACATTGTTAAAATTCATGATGAGCTTTGAAGATTCAAAGGCTACCCGACTGCTGTAATTAATAAAGTCCAAAAGAGGTGTAACATTCCCGCCATAGGATGTCTGCTTCTTCTTTATAGCAGCACGCAGGTCTTCCTGAGAATCACCATTAAATAATGTATAGCCGCGCCCTATCATGCAGCTTGCATGCGCATCGCTCCCGCCGAGCATTGCATGTCCATTGCAGCTCTCAAGCGCGATGGCATTTGAATATCCATCCCTGTGCAGCGCATTGAACACTTCAATCCCTTCCAATCGCAGTGAGTGAACCTTTGCACCCACACCTGAACAATATCCACTGAAAGGATGGGGAGCAATGGCAATCCCGTCCTGTTCATGTATATGTTCTATGGTTTCTTCTGCGCTCAGAGCAGGCTTTATCGGCTCTTGAAGAAACAATCCTATTATTTCGCCGTCTTTTGACAAAACTTCTTCGCCAACCACAACCAGTTGCCTGTTATATTTCCTTGCTTCAACTGCGCCTCTAATGGTGTTGTGGTCAGTTATACACAGCACACTGAGCCCAAGTTTTTCAGCGACCTTGACTGATTTCTTTGGAGTGGTAACGCAGTCAGGGAATGATAAATGCGAATAATTAGAAAAACCTGAATACATCGTGTGAGTATGAATATCTGAAATGCCGGGTTCTTGCAATTTTGTTGTCCCCTTCTTGTACTCCCCTTATCTGTCTGTTCATTTATTAAGATTTCTTTTCTACTAACCTTATGAGATTCTCTTTGCCTTTTTTTATTTTCAATATCCGCCTTTCTTCTTTCATCTTGGCAAGAACTATGCTGATTTTTGATTTCGAAACTCCGATCACCCTGACGATATCAGATTGGTACGCCTGTCCGCCTGAACTGAGAAGATATTGTTCTATCTTTTCTTCATCCCCTAACAGCTCTTCACTCAGGTCTGGCAGAGGCGCCAGATCATCTATGATATGTGCCGAATCGCTCCCATTCTTGTTTATTTGAACCCTGTCTTTGATCCCGGTCCTGTTTGCATGTTTAGGAGAACGTCGTATTTTCCAGGATATAGCGAAAGCACAGGCTATTATCAACACAGATGCGCTGATTATAAATATCCAGGGGAATGTATTACTAGGCACTTGCGCTGCAATGGTGTGTGAGAACACAAGAGCAGGCTCTCCTTTGCCAAACCTCTGATACAGAGTTCCTTCCCATATCAGCAAGTTTCTGTCAGTATCACGCGTGTCATACATGGGAGTCGCATTCTCTATATTATAAGTATCAGGTATAATGACAACAAATTCATTGTCGGGAGGAAGTATAAGACCAGCAGGGAAGGCATCACCTACATAGATCTTTCCTGAATCCATGCGTGAAAAATTCATCCACCAGAAACTATAACGGATAACGCCAAAACCACCTGATAGGGTTTTTACGGTTTGATAGGAAATATTGAACTTTTCGATTTTCATTGAGCGATTTGAAAAATTTTGAGCAGAGCTCGTAAACAGGTCCATATAGTCTTTGAATTCTTCAATATCAGTGTAACGGGAGATGTTCTGCCCTTTTTTTAAAAAACCATCCCACTCATTTATTTCTGGAGTTGTGAGCGGCACGCGCTTTTCCATGATCCAGTGTGCATTTCCACTTTCATTGACTTCAACTGTGATGACGGATTCAGCCTTGGATGTCTGAGCCCACCACAGTGCCATAAAAATAAAGAGAAATATTAATCTTCTCATCAATACTGCACTTGGCATTATTAGTAATAATATTATCGCAAGTAAACCTTAAACCCACCACTTTATACATTTTTATCCACAGCAATGGTCATGCTGAGCAATTCACTGGCTCTGCATCCGCTTTCATATAGCACATGGATAATTGCTCTATCTCTTGGATTATCTGTGCAAGCCAGCATAACCAAAATGTCTTGTTTGCTCAATACACGCTTCCCATAGTTGGACTTGATTTTACCGACTTTAATCCATTTGACTGATCATTGGAACAACAAAATCTTTGAGGACGCTACCTAAACGCATGTCAGCCTTTTTTTTAAAAGTCTGTAAGGGATGCCCCGATACATTCAAACTTACAGGTTGTGATTACAGCGAGATAGTCAGGGCATCCGATTGTGAGGATATTGTGCCTCCTCTCTGCATCATAGAGAGACTGAAGCAGCAAGAGCAGGAGAAGTTACAGCAACGGAAAAAAAACAGTTCCTCTTATTCGACAACCAGATTACAACATGGAACAACGAAAATAGGAGCCTCTTGGTAACCACCTAAGTACCGCAATATAGCTTACATATATATAGTATACCTGCATAGTAAAGATATAATGAAACATGGGAATGGAGGTAAATTATGGCAAGATATATAATTATTTCTAATCTGACAGATGATGGTGCAAGGACTCTCAAGAAGAATCCTGGAAGAGTAAAAGAAGTTAATGAAGAGCTTAAATATATGGGCATAAATGTGCTGGATCAGTATGCTGTCCTGGGAAATTTTGATTTTGTCACAATCGTTGAAGCTGATGATGAGACAACGATCACAAAGGCGGTAGTTGAAATTGCCTCTCGTGGAAGCATAAAAACAGCGACTTACAGGGCGATACCAATAGACGAGTTCATAGAATCGTTAAAATGAAAATCTATTATAAACGGCTCGTTTTTGATGAAAAGATCGAAAAGCCAGAAGCTTTACTGGACGCTGTTGAAAATTTTTTAAGAAAAAATTTGCCTGAGAACTCAGATTTTTTAAGATATGCCATTGTGGGAGTAGAAGGGGAGAAAAAAATAATTGAGGTAGCTGTTCTAAAAGATTGCGGAGATATCTGTGCAGACAGGTTAAGAATAACCTCAGTATATCCAAAAATAGAAACATGTGGAAGTAAATTTGTAATCGCCAATATTGTTCCCACAGGTGTAAGAGCGGAAATCGGTGGCTGGATTGGCGATGCCACTCCAGTAACCAATGTAATGGCTGAAATATCAGACCTGATCCTCACTCACCCAAATGTTTTGAACGCCGCCTTCCTGAATTGTGGAAGGGATAATGTTCTTTATACAGAGGGTTATCTTCTGGACCAGTTTTTCTGCAGAAGGATAGCTTTGAGGGAATTATTAACTTCAAGCAGCCATAACAGGATAGGCGTTATTCTGGACAGGGGAGCAATAGATACCGATAAAGAAAGCGTCAACGTAGCCATCAACACCATCGAGGCATTGAGGGCTGTTGCAGGGATTGAAATAACAGATTACTTAATCACCAACGAACCTGTTGGCGGTCGCTCGGTAAGGATGAAATCAGGCGCATTTTGCGGAGAGGTTAAGAACCCTGAAGCTTTTTTGAGACCTGCTGAAGAGCTTATAAAAAATGGTGCACAGGCGATAGCAGTTGCAACGTATATCTCAATATCCATAGATGATCTGGATGCGTATTTCCGAGGAGAGATCCCTAACCCATACGGTGGGACAGAAGCTTTGATTTCACATACGATATCGCGAGCGTTCAATGTACCTGCAGCGCATGGCCCCATCATCCCTGAAAAGGAGGCTGAAAGAATGACTTCCAAAGGTCTGGTTGATCCAAGAGGTGCTTCAGAAGTTGTAAGTCCAGGATATCTGGGTTCAGTGCTGCAGGGATTACATAGATCTCCTCTGCCAGTAGCTTCATCTTTTTCAGCACCGAATGATATAACTCTCAACGATGTAAAAGCTGTTGTTGTGCCATACACCTGCTGTGGAGGGATCCCGGTGTTAGCTGCACAAAAGAACAATATCCCTGTTATTGCTGTCAGGGAAAATAAGACTGTTCTTGAAGTCGTTCCTGAAAAGCTCGGTTTAAATAATGTTATCGTGGTTGAAAATTACCTTGAAGCTTTCGGCATTATCGCTGCAATGAAAACTGGTGTATCTCTGGAGTCTGTAAGACGCCCCATCTATCGGGTCTCATGAGGAGATATGAGCCTGTTCAAACCGCAAGACCCTTCTTCTTCAAAATTCCCCTCGCTGCAATCACCCCGGTCGCAGCAGCATTCACAATATCCCTTGAAAGACCTGCCCCGTCCCCTGCTGCGAACAGGTTCCTGACCGTGCTTTCCATGTCCCTGTTGACCATGACCTGCATGGAATAGAATTTGACCTCTGGTGCATATAGAAGGGTTGAATCTGATGCTACCCCTGGTATTATCTCGTTCAGTACCTCAAGCCCTTCTATTATATCAGTAACAATTCGGTGCGGTAAAGCCATGGAAATATCTCCTGGCGTCACATCCTTCAGGGTATTGACTACCGGGTTCTTTTTGAGCCTTTCTTTTGTGCTGCGCCTCCCGCGCCGAAGGTCACCCATCCTCTGCAATAGAGGTTTTCCTCCACCTATTGTGGTGGCAAGCTTTGCGATTGACCTCCCATAGCGTACTGTGTTCTCCATAGGTTCTGTGAGTTCAACCCTCACGATGAATGCAAAATTCGTATTCTCAGATTCCATATTCCTCATAGAATGTCCATTTGTGGCTATGAACCCCTCATATTCCTCCTTGACAACGAAACCGTGTTCGTTTGTGCAGAATGTCCTTACAAAATCGTCATATGTCCTTGTCTGGATATGGAATTTTGGATCCCGATTGATGCTGGTTACAGGATCCATGATGATTGCTGGCACTTCTACCCTGACGCCAACATCAATAGGAGCGTATTTTGCTCGAATCTTATGCTTCTGCACCATCTCATCGACCCAGTTCGTGCCCACTCTTCCAGGTGCGATTATGATAAAATGGGCTTTTATTTCTGTACCGTCTTTTAAGATGACACCTTCGCAGGTATCATTTTTTATGCTCAGGTCTTCCACCTTTGTACTGAACAGGAACTCGATACCCCTATCTTTCAGGTCTTTCTCAAAGTTCCTGATAACGCCTGGAGCGTTATCAGAACCTATATGCCTCTGGGTTATCTCTATGAACCTTGCCCCTACCGAGGCTGCCCTGCGTTTTAACAGTTCGACCTGGTCGCCTTTTGGAATACAAAGCTCTGCTGGCGCTCCATATTTCAGGAACACTTTATCTACATAATCAACGAGCTGCCACGCATATTCAGCATCGCCTGTCTGTGAGATCAGATCTCCGCCGATATCAGGGCGAAGGTTCAGCGTACCATCGGAATATGTCCCTGCTCCGCCCACGCCGCACATTATATCGCACGGGTCGCAGTGCATACAGATGCTCCGCTGGTTCATTTTACATTTGCGCTTATCGATATCTCTTCCCTGGTCTATGACAAGAACACTCATTTTCCCTGCAAGCCCAAAAGCCGCGAACATACCAGCTGGTCCTGCCCCCACTATTATGACATCGTATTCGTTCTTCACGAAATCACCTCGGTAAGCAGGTCTATCTCCCTCGCGGTCCTGATCTCACGCGCGATGCGCCTTCCTGTTGAAAGTTTTTCATCAACTAAATCGGCGTAAGGAGAACCTGAAATGAATAGATTGGTCCCTGCTACGATGCGCGCTGAGATTTCAAAAACCTTCAATTCAAGTGAATCTGTTACTACGGTCTCAAGAGAGAAAGGTCCTATCATGCCACCAAACAGTTCAAGCGATTTTTCTACTACCTGCTCTCCCATCTCAAATATCTTAGGAAGAAGAGATTCTCTCACGATCAGCGGCTGGTTGCCTGTTACCACGAACGTGGGATAAATTCCTGCTTCTGCCAGCTCAGTAGGTGAGCCAATCCTGAAAATTTCATCAGCGTTTGATTCAACACGCCTGTCTATGCCCAGAAGTTCAAGCGCACCTTTGCTCAGTATGTAGCCATCCGATTTTATTGGCGAATAAAAATAATGCATGTAATAGCGCGTTCCAAGAACGAACTCCTGTATCGTATATTTTTCATTGGGATTGATACGTTTCTGGAAATCGGAATAATTTTTTACTACAAAAAAACCCATACCTCCTTTTGCACCATAGTACTTCACCATCATTGGCGAATCTATGTCTTCCGGGTTCTTTATCTGGCGCGGCATTTTTATCCCTGCTGACTCAAGCCACCTGCGGCTTATCTCACGGTCAGATTCCCATTCAAGCACCCTGCGATTGCCAAATGTGGGAAGGCGCAGTTCCTGGAAATTATCTGCTCCGAGGTATTCGACAAAAGAGCCGTGCGGGATTATTATGGCATTTCTGGCCGCGAGTTCATCTGCTTTTGAAAGGATGTCTTTATAGTCTTTCACAATGAAAAATTCATCTGGTCTTGCTTTCGGGAACGCCTCGTAGAACCTTGGCTTGGCTCCCATGCAGATGCCGATCGTCCTGAACCCCTCTTTTCTTGCCCCGTCAAAAATCTGAAGGCTGCTGTGCGAGCAGACAGTGGCGATTGCTATATTCTCTTTATCATAACCCTCTAAAATTTCAAGGATTTCCTGTTTTGGAATCATTGTGTTTATTTTGTGCAGCGACTATATATTTTATTGGGTTAATTCCTACCCTGGCGTTAAAATGATTGATAAAATAAAAAAACTCGGACTTACAGCCTATGAATCTCAGGCATACCTTGCCCTTCTTAAGCTTGGTGATGCCGAAGCCAGCGAGATAGCGATTAATGCAAAAATACCCACGGGGCGAATATACAATATACTCTCAAGCCTTGAGGAAGCCAGCCTTGTACGCTCACAGGACACACGACCAAGAAGATACACATGCGTTGAGCCAAAAACTGCGCTTGAGCGGCTCTGGAAAAACAAGCAGGAAGAATTAAAATATGAGTTTATAGAACTGGAAACCATAGTCAACAATCTGAAATTTGAGCTTTCAGGCGTAGTAGTTAAAAAAATTGCTAAAACTTTCTGGACTATTGCCATAGGAGAGGAGTCCCATGAACTTGCCCGTGAGTGCATAGCAGGCTCACAGAAGGAATTGCTGTTTTTCATGGCTTCCAGAGTGACCTCTGAGCGTATTAAAAAAGACTTAATGAAAGAAAGCCATCTTGGAATCCTGAATACTCTATATGAAAATGTTAAAAAAGGTGTGGAGGTCAAGGTTATTCTTAACAAAGATGTTGATTTCAGCTTGCTTGAAGAGTATCATGCTGTAAAGCAACTGCTCATGCATCAGGGAAATGAATTTAAATGCAGGCTTGCGGCAATACCTGCCACGCCGTTTGATATAATCGATGGGGAGAATGTCCTGCTTCAGATGTTGAATCCCCTGAATCCAGAAGAACTTTTTGCTGTGGTAAATATAAGAGATATAAAATTTGCAGAGGAGTTGCGAAAAAAATTCTTTGCAATATGGGAAAACGCACAGGAGTATTCTGGGAAAAATGCGATTGAGCAAAGTTAATAAACAATCAGATCAATGAAGTAACAGAAGGCATAGACATGGTGGAAGACATCGGTAAAATTATAAGTAACGGTTTCGGGACATATACAAAAAATATCAATCTGAGCATTCCTTTTGTGCTTGATATATTTATAACAGGATTGCTTGCGGTCATAATGTTTATTCTCGGACTTTTTTATATTTTTAGTTCATCATTATCCTCTCTTAAAAATGCAAGCCCCCGAGGGATTATTTCAATCATTCTTCCTGTGATACTTCAGCATATTCTGGAAATCGTACTACTGATAATCGTGTTCATTCTCATCTCTACGTTTGTTGGCTCATTTTTCACGGCAGGAGCGATCGGGATGGCAAAACAGGCTACTGAAAGTGGGGCTTCAAGTATCTCCACGATGGTGGAAGCAGGAAAAAAGAATGTTGTGAATCTTTTCCTTGCTGAGATTTTAGTAGGGCTGCTTTCGCTTGCAGGTATAGTATTCATAGTGCCTGGAGCAATGAAGGTTGATATCAATCAGCTTTTATTTTCAAAAAATATGGATGCAATATTATTACTGCTTGGCGGATTTTTATTGTGGTTAATATATTTGCTTATTTTAAGCCTCATGTTAGCGGTTTACAAGTATGCTTTAGTAGTAGAAGGTCTTGGACCTGTGGATGGGATAGTATCGGGTTTCAAATTTTTCAATAACCATAGGCTTGATGTATTCCTGTTATGGCTGATCACGGGTATCATCGTAGTAATCCTTGCTGTTATCGAAGAAGTGATGGGTTTCATTCCTGTGATGAACATCATCTGGCCTTATATTAGCCTGTTACTCAGTTTTATTTTTATCCCGTCCCTCACCACGCTCTGGTGGGTTCGCCTCTATATGACGCGGACAGATAAAAAATTATAAAATCAGCCTTCAGTGCCGTCCAGCTGCTGTTTTTGTCCAATCGCAGCATTTATCTGTACTCCAATCATAACAGTTCAAGGCTCCAGTGGATTCTGATGCAGATACTGTTGATAAGATGCAGAAGCTAAGGGCGCTTGGTTATATGTAGAGGACTGAGATGGAATCAATATTGATTGCCATATTTTTCATATCGCTATGTGTGGAATATATGGATGCAACGATTGGGATGGGATACGGTACAACGCTGACACCAGCACTCCTTTTGATGGGGTTCTCACCCTTGCAGGTAGTACCTGCTATTCTGCTTTCCCAGTTCATTTCAGGGATATTCGCTTCAACACTCCATCAGGGAGCAGGTAATGTTTTCTTTGATTTTAACAATGATTCGGAGAACAAAATCGTAAGAAAACTTGGAAAATTTGGCTACATCCCCAGATCAACAGCTTCAAAGGTGGCTGCGGTACTGGTAATGTCAAGTATTATCGGAGTGGTGGTAGCAGTTTTCATCGCCCTGATGCTGCCGCTTTTTTATCTTAAATTATACATCGGGATCCTAGTAGTCGCAATGGGTGTTATTATAATTGTTAAACATAAGACGCAGCATGGATTTTCATGGAAAAAGATCATGGGGCTTGGGGTTCTTGCTTCTTTCAACAAAGGTATCTCAGGCGGAGGTTATGGACCGCTTATAGTTTCGGGTCAGATACTTTCCGGGGTAAATACTAAGAATTCAATCGGCATAACAGCGCTGGCAGAAGGTGTCACATGTTTTATAGGCGTTATTACCTATTTTATCGCTGGCGCCAACATCGACTGGATACTTGCCCCATATCTTGTCGTTGGTTCTTTGATCTCTGTACCGTTTTCTGTGTACACTGTAAAGAAGGTGCCAATACGACGATTTACGTTGACAATAGGAGTTGCGACAACGCTGCTTGGTATGTTTTCACTGATTAAATTAATGTGAAATTCTCGGAATGCTCGGGCTATCTCAGGTCATTGTGGGCATCAACAAATGAGATTGCTGGTACTATTGCAGAGATAATTAAAAAAATAAAGGAATTTAGCTCACGAACTTGGGTGAGAAATACTTCTTGATAACAGTATCGCATTTACCGCATGTTATCATGAGCCAGTCCCCTACATCCTGTTTACCATAGTGTTCGAATATGGATGCGCCGCAGTTGGGGCAGACATAATACTCCTTGAAATAATAGTTGTAGAACTCAGGACAGCGCTCAAGCCAGTTGATGGCCTCTTGCAGCCTCTCAAGATATCTCTGTTTTCCGCCTTCAGCGCCTTTTGCTATCTCTTCAAGTACATGCTCTTCCATGTGCTGGAGGTGGCGCTTACTGTGCTTTCGTATTCGCTGATAGTCGCTCACGAACTGTTTTCCATTTTCAAGATATTTCATATACCCTGTTTTTGTGTTTAAGCTCTCGTATCTCAGCGTCCTCAGGAAATATTCGCTCATCAGGTCTTCCATAAGGTCTGCACACTCTGTGCATATATTGTAGCCGTCATATTGTTTTGAATCCTGATCGCCCTTACATATCTTACAGGTTTCCATGAACTCACCTCACTTGCACTGGTTTCGTGGCTTCACGTGTGAACATTATTGGATACAGGTTCAATACAGAAAGGAGGTCTCCTTTTTTGATCTCACCTGCTTCCTGCCCGAGCACGTAAGCAGCGTTTATGATGCGGTCTGTTTCTACAGGCGCAGGTCCATCTTTAGCCCCTACCTTTATGACAGAAACCAATGGATGATGGCTGAAAGCGCACGGCATAGCCAGCATGTCCTTCTGCACTTTGATTTCTTTTACCTTTATACGCTCAAGCTTCCCCGCCCCTATAGTTACATCCTCATCTGCGATTACCATCTCCCATTTAGCTCTTGTGGCTATGGTAAATTCGTAGGGCGATGCTTTCACCTTTTTTCGGTTTACTTTCCCATTGTCACGGGAAACGACATTTACGATTTCGCTCATAAATACTCACCATCA
>JAWOKW010000122.1:0-3362 GCA_033854095.1 Candidatus Methanoperedens sp.
CGCATAGCTCAAGCATTTTGAAAATATATTCCAGCTTTCTGAAATAGACTTTTTCATCTCATCCAAATTTTTAACAAATACCAGGGATAGCACTTTTCTTACTGATTTCCAGATGTATTCGATTGGATTCAAATCGGGAGAATAAGGTGGCAAAAATACAAGATATATACCAAGCTCTTTTGCCTTATCCTTCACGACCATACTCGTATGGGAACGAAAGTTATCTATTGCCGCCACTATGGCCTTATATCCTTCATTTGCTTTCTTCACGGTTTCAAGGAAGTTCGCTATTGATTCCTTTTTTGAATTATCCAAAAATTCCTTTACGCTTTCTCCTTTTATCGCGTAGAATCCAATTGTATTTGACTTGAATTTTGATGAGTTCTTTATGCTTCTCACTTTTCCAAAACTCCAGACTCTTGCGGTGTTAGGGGTATTCTGTGGTCTTGTTTCATCGATAAAACCTATTGCTATTTCCTCTTCTTTGAGACCTTTTTCTTTAAGTATAGAAAAGGTAAGTTCAAGCTGGTTTTCCAATATTGTCTCAGCATCTGCTGGTCTTCTGTAATCCATTGGAAATGGTTTTGAAAAGTTCATTTTCAATTTCTGTCTCAGTATCCTCGCTATCTGGTCTTCTGAAATATCAACATTAAACTTGTTTTTTATAAGTTCTTTGACTTCTTTGGTCTGCCAATACTCTTTTTCCTTAAGATATCCTTTGAGTTCTTGTAAATCTTTATCTGTAAGTTTTGGAGGTTTTCCTCCTTTATTCGCACTTTCCATTACACTCAAGTATCCTTTTTCATTCCATTCTCTGATCCATTGATATCCTGTGGATTCGGGTACTCCGCATAGTTTGCATATGTTTTCAAAGCTATCGGTGTGGTTAGCTATAAAATTGAGAAATATCAACTTTATTTTTATATGTGGATTTTTCTCTTGTTCTATTCTATGCTGGATATCTTCAGTATTTTGTACGGTAATTTTTTCGCCTTACATTTCAGCAAATTCTGGTTTTTACTCATAATTGGAGTCTCAATTATGATAGGTTTTGCGGAATACTATAATCTCATCATTCTCTCTAGGTAAAAAGGGCTTATCCATCCACCAATTATATAATCACCTCGCCCCTCCTCCACCGCCACCGAATCCACCCCCTCCTCCAAATCCGCCACTGCCCCCAAATCCACCGCTGCCCGTTCCAGACGACGGCGGAGAGGTCATACCGTACACATGCCCGAAATACACAGGCATGTATGTAACCGTAGGAGCTTCAGGGATGCGCACATTCAGCTTTTCCATCGCTTTTACAACCTTATCGCTGACTCCGAGCGCTGTTCCATAGACAAGCCACTCCTGCCACATATTCAGGTCTTCAGGCGCATACTTCTTGATCGATGCAAAATCCGAAAGGAAAGTACGGAACGCGTCCCACTCAAGTTTTTCCTTGTAGTAATTTTCTTTCCATCTCCCAAATAGCGAGGATGAAACAAATAAAGGAGGGATGGATTCTAAAAATAGAATAATGGCAGTTGAAAGACCTAAGGATAATTGGGGATATATGGATCTAAAGCTAAAAAATAAAAGGAGTGTTGCAATCATTAACAGGAAAAATAATCCTGTGAGTCCCCAGACATATTTCCTGCCGCTTATGACAAATTCCTTCGCTGTACTTTTATCTGCAACTTTCATTAACCTGTTCATGCTTTCTCGAATGCTGTCCAGTGGAGCTGTTCTTCCGTTTTTTGCAGTTTCCCTTAAAGCTTCGATCTGTCTCTCAAACTCTTTTGTATCAAAAACATCGTTTTTCGCATATTCTTTCAAGAACTTCATCACGTCTCTCTCGTATTCATCATCCAATCCTTCGTAATCTTTTAGCAATCGTATTCTCAATCCTTTCCCGGCTTCGGTATCAGTTTCTATCTTTATAATGCCCCGCCTATGCATATCAAGAAGGGTTGCATAGAATCCATTCTCATCAAAATCAAAAGGGTCTTTCCTGAAAACCAGGTTCACAATCCAGGGTTTCCTTTTATTCGGTACATAACTCAGGAATTTTGGCACCGTGAAAGACTTTTCCCTTCCATATTTAAAGTAAACTAATGCGAGCAGCACCGGGAACAGGAGCACCATTGCTCTCAACATGTAAACCAGCGTTGAAAAAATGCTGGAATTTAAGTAGTACCCTGAATTCGCAGAAAGCGTTTTATCCTTCACCCCGGTAACGTTTTGAGGAAATGCATCCATAACATTCGCGATCGAGGGCTTAAGCAGCATTTCAATCTCCAGCAATGTATTTTCCGGACTGGCACCCTCTATAACCCACATATCGCCTTCTTTTCGGACATCCATAGCAGGATGCGGGAATACCTGCTCTATCAAGCCAGCCGGGTCGTGGATTATTAAAGTAACCTGTTTATAAGGAAGATGCTCCTCTGACAGTTTTAAATTTAAATGGCAATATTCAGGGTCACATTCCAGGGGCGGGTGTATTTTAAAAACATAACTCATTTCATATTTTCCGGCTTCGAATCCATTGGGATTATAACCACCAGCCTCGTCGAGTTCTGCCAGAGATGAAATTTCATCTCTATACTGAATATTGGAACTTGAAACGATTTTAGTATCTCCCTGAAAGTCCCTAATATACGGGACTGTTCCAGGCGGTGGAGAACTGCTGACGAATTCCACGTATGGTTCATTGAGTTTCCCGGTTGAAAGCGGGACCTTCCAGTTCCGATACAGCATCCTATATTTACCTGATTCTTTAATTTCATAAACAAAATTTTCTTCAAGTGTTCCATTCAGGTCAAGCTCCGCCCTGTAGCTGTCCACATATACATCCCCGCATCCTCTCAGACCACACGTCTCTGAATCACCAGACAAGCCACCTGTCAGGAACAGCCCTGCAATGCCTATAAAAGCTACAACGACTAACAGGATTGCGATTTGCTTATATTCACTCAACCCCAACTCACCACTGGTCTTTTCAGTTCCTCGTCAAAGAAATCAAGATATTCTTTCTTACTCAATCCCACAGAGCGCCCGATATATTTTGAAGGAATGGTATCAAGCATCGTGTTATATTCCTGGATTATGTTGTTGTACGTATATCTGTGCCTTGCGATCTCATCTTCTATATCTTTTATAGCGTTCATAGTCACAGTTACTGTCTCGGAAGTCTTCAATGCAGGGTAGTTCTCTGCAACAGCTATTATATTCCCGAGCAGACCTCTCATCTCACCATCCATTTTAGTGAGGTCATTCGGGCCGGCTTTTCCAAGGTTAGCCCTCATGCTCGTGATTTTCGTAAGCGTATCCTGTTCAAACTTTGCGTAGCTTTTGACAGCTTCTACGAGTTG
>JAWOKW010000123.1:0-3292 GCA_033854095.1 Candidatus Methanoperedens sp.
GGGTATATTCCATCCATAGACTTCAGAAATAAACTCAAAAAAGGTTGTAACTGAAAAAATAAGAAGCCCTGTTCCCCAGATGACCTGATGAATTTTTTTTCTCCTTGAATACTGGCGGAATACGGAAGCTGTAAAAAATAAGCTTACAAAGGTGGTTATCAAAGGTGCTAAAGATTGTACTGCAGCATCCAAATTAGACATCATTTCTGCATTTTAATAATTATTACCTATATCACATAAAAAATGGTATCTACTCCTTAAATGGTTTGTGCTTTAAAATCATAAAAAATAAAAAAATATTTCTTGTTTTTGTAAACGGAAACCAATATTATTGCGAAATTTAACAACCGGTATTATTATCGATATACCAGAGATGCTTGAAATATGCACAGGAAATCACTTTATCTTTTAACCGCGGTGGCAATTGCGTTTTCAATCTACCTGATATTCTTTGTCGCCCCGATTCCCATAGACCCGATGGATGCTGGCGGAGACCCTATAAACTTCAAGATATTTTACTTCCATGTTCCCATAGCTGCCACCTCATATGTGGCTTTCGGCGCTGTATTTGTTTCAAGTATCATGTATCTTAGAACAAAGCACGAAAAGTGGGATACCTTAGCAGTTTCCGCATCAGAAGCTGGTGTGATATTTGCAGCCCTTACATTGATTACAGGCTCCCTATGGGCAAGATCGGCATGGGGTGAGTACTGGGTAACATGGGATGTCAGGCTGAATACGTCGCTTGTTCTTTTTTTAATTTATTTATCTTATCTAATGGTGAGAAGATCCATAGATGAACCTGAGAAACGGGCAAGGCTTTCAGCAGTATTTGGCATTGTTGGTTTCATAGGCGTGCCTTTAAGCTTCCTTTCTATCAGGCTGTGGAATAGAGCCACTGTTCATCCGGTGGTTGTAGGACCCGGGGGCGGAGGGATCAGCGGGGATACTGTGATTGGTACGGTTCTTATGAATGTTATTGCATTTATCCTTCTATTGACATCGCTGATTATTTTACGCATGGAAAACGAGAAACTGAGCGAAGAGGTTGCATTTATCAAACGCACTAAGAATTTGTGAAATTATGCCAAAAAATATAAACTACGTATCCCTTATATGTACACGCTGTGAATTCTTTAAGGAAGATGATATTGAACTTGAGTGTACCGCATTTAAAGTTCTGAAAAACATGCTCCAGAAGGGCATAATCACGCCTGAAGAGATAAATGAGAACCTCAAATAACTTATTTCCTGTACTTTCAAAGGGCTGTACTCTTCGAAAACATGTGACGGTAAAACTCATCTCTCAAATATTTCAGAAATTAAGATATGGCTTTGGCGCAGGAGCGCATGAAAGCACAGGAGATTATACGTGCGGCTCGCATCTATGTGCGACTTGATTGCTATGACTGCGAGTTTATTCGAGATTGCAGAGGCGGATGCCGACTCAGGGCAAAACAATATGACAGAATATTATCTCTGGACCCGATATTCTGCCAGGTTTTAAAAAATTAAAGTTTGATATGTTTTAAATTAGTTTTTTTAAAGCAAAAACCACATAAATGATAATTATTAACATAATAATATGAAAAACAGAATAAGAATAATTCTTCTGCTTACTATTTTGTTTTTATTTGTCATATTATCTGGTTGTATAAGACCAGAAGCATCAACATTGATACAAAATGAAAACCCTGCGTCCACCCCTTTAACAATACCAGAATTAAATCTAAAATTAGGAGAAATAGCAAAATTGCCAGGAATGGAAGCTACTGTCAATTAGGTAGTTTATTTTTCGGCAAGTCCTTAGATTTACACTGCTTGGAAAGAGTTGGATGTTTTTATACAATTACACTCTCTGTCACACAGTCTTTATCTCAAACCCATCAAACAATTTCCTCATTAATACATCCTGACATGTGCCAAATCCAGGAGTGGCGATCGTTTTACCGTTCAGGTCATCGATGGACTTTATATCAGAGTCTGCCCTCACTACGAGCGAGGAGCCTCCTGAATTCACTCCAGTGATGATATGTACCTTTCCGTTATCGTTTATCCTGTATCTTAAAAGCACGGCTGAACCAAGGGTTGCAGCATCCACTTCATGGTACTTGAAAGCATCTGTTATTGCTCTTCCGCTCCTGTACCCTATGAACTGGATATTATTGTCCGGGATAAGACCGACCTTTTCAAAATAGCCTTCCTTCTGAGCTACATACATGGTAAGATAGTGTATATTACCCTCTATATACCCAAACCTCAAGCTTTTATTAACAGCAGGCGGCACCCATTCAGGGTCGTCCTCAAGTTTTTTCTTTACCTCGTTGTAATATTTATCAAGGAAGAGGCTGGACAGAAATTCATCGACGCTGTTATATCCCATTGAAGTTATACTATTTTTAAAAGCGCCGGCTTTGGTAAGTATTTCGATTCCTTTCTTGGTCTGTTCAAGGTCGGGGAATTCTATATACAATGTGTTATTTATAGCTGCTGAGACGCTCTCTCTGTCGAGATCCGAAAATTCCTCTCCATACTTCAGCACCTTTTCCCGGTTCGCAGGGTCATTGATGAATCGCGTACCTTTTACATGCACCCATACAAGCGCTCTGATCATGTCTTCATTTCTGACATCTTCAGAGATCGCAAGCACGCATGAAGGATGATTCTCCCAGATGTCCTTAGAATTAACAAGATACTTGCCATTACCGTTATATACTGCCTTTGCAGGGTAGGGCTCCCATGAAATAAAACCTGCAATCGTTCTGTTCGAAAGAGCAGTGGACATCTCATCCGCGGTCATGGATACAACATATATTGATTTCTTAGCATATGATTTTTCATATGCAGCGAAGCCTGCTGAGAATATCGTTAATCCTACCAATGCTATTAATATATAAGTATAGTTTTTCATGACACGACCTTTTTCAAACTGAAACTGAAAGTGCTACCTTTTCCGTACTCGCTCTCCACATGTATTTCACTGCCGTGGGCTTTTAGGAATCCATTGGATATTGAAAGCCCAAGCCCGCAGCCGCCTGTCTTTCTTTTTGAGGTACTGTCGACCTGATAAAATTTCTCAAAAATTTTATCAAGGTTTTCTTTTTCTATCCCGATACCTGTATCTTTCATGCTGACCTCTATATTCTTATTGTCGTCTTTTGCAGATAATAGAATACTTCCTCCTTCTGGGGTGAATTTCAATGCATTCTCAAAGAGATTATTCAAGACAATAATAAGCTTTTCTCTGTCAGCCATCACATGAGGAAGTCCCAGAGGGATATCCAGAGAAACT
>JAWOKW010000124.1:0-13170 GCA_033854095.1 Candidatus Methanoperedens sp.
ACACCATAACATCACAATTTGATGAACCCAATGATATCTATCTTTATTAGAAGGGTTCATCAAACTATCTGCACGCTTGAATCTTTTACCAGACATGCACCGCTGTTACTGATGATCTCTGCTATGCCTGTACACCGGTCGCACAGTGGAATTATGAAGATGCTGTCGTGCTCATCGTTCACGAACTGGCTCACCCGCCTGGCAAGCACGGCCCTGTCATTGGCATTCAACTCACCTCTGAAAGCGCTGTACTGGATACGGGCAAGACCATAGGTCTGGAGCATGGTAGCAAGTCTCTTCCGCTGCCTGTCATCCGTTATATCATATACTACAAGGCAGTTCATATTATTGCAATCCTCCCTGCGCTGGTTATTTTGAAGCCGTTTCCTTCGCTCACATAACCCATGGCTTTGAGTTCCCTGAGATGGCTGTAAGCCATGCCTTTTGAGATGCCGATCTTTACAGCTATCTTGCTCACAGAGGTCTCGCCGCTCTCAAGCTGCTCAAGCACAGCGCGTTTTGTATCCGAGATGCCGAATCCCAGCAGCGGGAACTCAAGCACGAACTGGTCCTCCTCTGTAATATAGACCACCTGCTCCACCATCTCTTTCCTTGCATAAGCGCCGAAGAGCGCACCGAATGCCTGCGGCTTCCTGCCGCCAGAGACGTTCACGATAATCCGCTGCCCTCTTGCATTCTCCTCCTCGATGATGGCGGCAACATCCCGTGCAACTTTTACAACATCATATATGGTTGTATATTTTTTCTCTACATCGAGGACCGAGCCTAACGTATCGGTGATCATCTGTTCTGCACGCGCTTTCTCTTCAGGCGCCTTCTCCTCGGTCAGCAGGATGATGCGTGAGGGAGAGAAGCGGGTAGCGCAGACGATAACAGGTTCGATAGAGTAGATGGTTGAGATCAGGGTGAGATTGGTTGTCATTGATATGTATTTTGAATATAAATGTATATATTCTTTATCACGTTCATATCAGCAGTAAGAAAAGCCAAATCGGAATAAACAATACCCGGCGTCCTCCGAATTCTCCTTTCTTAAATGTGTCTTTTGTCACGACTATTCCGATGTTCAGATCTTCCATCTCCATGAATTCTATAAGTCCTTTCAGGTCGGCGTTTGTGGGATGCTCTCTGTACTTGATTTCTATGGGGATTACTTTTTTTGAGGCATCGTATATAAAATCGACCTCATGTTTATTCTTCCAGTAGTAAGGCTCAAAGAACGGCTTTGACTCGCGACCCTTTTTGATCAAGTGCCATGCCGCTATATTTTCTGCCGCTTTACCATCATCCATGTCCAGAGTAAGCGCTCTCCTGAGTCCTTCCTCCCAGAAATACAGCTTCTTTGCCCGTTTTTCAACTGCTTTTTTGGAAGGGGCAAAAACATCTGCTACAAATACCATCATGGAACTCTGCAGGTAATAAAGGTAGAGTTTCAAAGTCTCGCGGTCAATATCGAGCCTTTCAGATAACCCTTTGTAGGTGAACCTGTTAGTTGTAATGGCAGCAATATCCCGTACCATCTTTTCAAGAAGTATGGGGTCTTTCACTTTGAACACGCTGACGATGTCCCTGAACAGGATGAGGGCGAAATAATCCTCCACAATAGTCCTGTACCACAGCTCCATATCTTTGATCTTGAACCATTCAGGATACCCGCCAGTATCTAAGTACTGACTCAGAAAAAACAGAACGCCCTGTTTATGTGCTATAATGCTGTGATATGCTTTTTCTATATCTTCAAAACTCTCAAGGCCGGGTTTTTGTGAAAGCATCCCCAGGTTAATATTATTGAATTCCAGGAACTCCCTGAACGTCAGAGGGAAAACGTCTATGAATCTTATCCGCCCTGCCAGGCTTTCTGAAGCATCCAGATACAGGAGGGTTTTTGATGACCCTGATATTATGAACCTGCATTTTGCATGGGCATCTATGTAGTATTTCAACTGCAACTGCCACTCTCTCAGGATATGTATCTCGTCAAGCAGGAAGTATGCTGGTTCTCTGGATGGGTCTATGCCTGTGAGTTCATGATATGTGTTCAGGATATCGTGGACGCTATCTATTTTTCCGATGAGGTCATCTATTTTTGCATAGACGATCTCTTCGGATCTTTGCGTTTTGAGAAGAAGGTCTATGTACTGGTACATTATGGTTGTTTTTCCGCTCCGTCTTATCCCTGAGAGGCAGATGATCCTTTCAAGCCTGTCGGATTCCTGTATCCTGTCGAGGTAGTCCTGCCTCTGAGTTCCTCTGTCTGAAGATGCGACATTTTTTGTTTGCCACCAGTAGTTTCTTTTTTTGAGATAGCTTATCAGGAACTCTTTATCCTTGTGCAAGTATAATCCACAGAATAAATATAAATGTTGCGGTTTATGTTTGCATCTTTATAAAACAAAATTTTCATTGAAATCTTCAAGGTCAAAAACAGGATAGCCCTTTTCCTGGAGTGCTTCTTTTCCTTCTATGGCTTTGGCGATAATGCCGTAATGCTCACTGCGCTCTAAGTTATGCCATCTTACCTGCGCAGCTTTGCGCTTTAAGTCGGCAAGTATCCTTTCAGCTTCTTTCTCTTTTAATCTGCTCCATTTGCTTTGAATTTGAAAGGCGCAAGCTTTAGCTGCCCTGTACGCCTGCCATAGATCACCATGAACTCGGCTCTGCTGCTGTGGAATCTCTCTTTCAGGATTCCAAGCTCGGTTTGTCTATCGATGAATGGCATATACTTTGAAGTAAATTACTACATATAAATTTAGGCGACATCAGGATTTGGCAAAGTATTTATTTAAGTCAGGCAAAATCAGACATAGTCTAACATAGTCAGGTGATATAGTGCAAAAAATAAGAATGATGAGGAAAGGACAGATAGTTATCCCTGCAAGAATCAGGAAAAAATACGATCTAAAAGAGGGAAGTATGCTGGCAATAGAAGAGAAGGAAGGTGTAATAAAATTAATGCCTAAGGTAAAACTCAGGTCACTCTGTGGGACATGGCCAGAGCTTGACATAGAAACCATAACAAATGAAATAATTGAGGACAGAGAGCGTGAAGAAAAACGAGAAAACGAGAGGGAAACGTTGATAGCAGAGGCAATTAGATGAATACGATTCTAATAGATACAATGTATATTGAAGCAATTTTTACCAGAGAGGAACCACCCTACATTACGTTTGCTGATGCAGTAGATGATGGAAAAATTACTGTCATCTGTTCGGTCGTTTCGCTCACTGAGATGATTAAAAATCTGGGTAAAAAGGATGAAGAAAGGATGAAAACAACTATACAGCAATTAAAGTCTTCAGAGATTATTCTTATAGATGTTACTCAGGAAATTGCAGAGCGCGCTGGCAGTTTACGCTTAAAGTACGACATTCCCACCATTGATTCGCTGATAGCTGCAACCGGCTTAGTTGAAAATGTCAAACACGTTCTCACAAGCAATACCCGCCACTTCGAACCTATTAAAAACCTCATCAAAATAATTGACATGAAGACGGCTTTAAAAATTGCCAGGTGAGAAAAGAAGGATTGCACCTGAATTGTAATACCGATGAGTTCTGGTATAACAGATGTCAGCCTGAACCACAGTCTCTGCTCATATCAGTGGGCAGGTGAGTTGATGCGCAGTATGTGTATTGAGTAGCGTGTGTGTAATAGTGAATATATAGTATTCACTATTGTATATCAAACCGAAAGAGTTATATCTTTTAAGTGCATGTAATGTGTCATGGACTGCGGGATATGCGGGCGCGGCAGGGATGAGGCGGGGGCGAAAAGAAGCTGGAATAAATTGAGTACTTGATTATCAGGAGGCGTAAAGAATGGATGAGAATAAGTTAAAAATCGAGTTGACCGGGAATCCTTTTGTGGATACAGGATTGGGGGTAATCAGTGCATTGGCAGATGTTGATATTAGTCAACTCACTTTAGGTCATCTGAAATCCGTATATAGTGATGGTTCACAAATAGCAGATTGGAACTCAAAATTTAAATCTTTTACACAACTTTTTACAGTCAATAATTCCTTAACGCATCCTGGATTGAAACGCAGCGGTCGAAATGTAGCTATTTATAAGAAGACTATGGGGACTATTCTTGATGAGATTAATAAAACTAATGGTGGTCCAAGATGTTGGGCATGTGGAACGCAATCAAATTTCAATTTTGCGAAAGTATATAAAGAGATAGTTACAAGTGTTGGTGGTACTCCACCTAAAGAAGAAAAAAAGATTGGTCGAGATTTTTTTCCTCTTGCTGGTAGCATTGGAAGCGATGCACAATTTCTACCCTCAGCTTCAAATGCTCCTACTATATGCCCAAAATGCCTTTTTGCAGTTCAATATCTCCCAATTGGGATAACGCTCATCAAGGGTTATGACAGTAAAGGTAATATTAAATCTTTTCCTTCTGTTTTTCAGTCGACTTCTATTGATTTTTGGTATGAGTTACTCAAAGATATTGTTAAAGATATAAAATCACGAGCGTATGCAGGAAATTATGAAACACTCGGCAAAAAAGATGGCAATTTTATTATAACATTGTTGGCGCATTTTGAGCGATTACAGAGAGAACAATGGAAGGGAGGTATTCCAAAAGGTACAAATCTTAATATTTGGAGATTCAATAATTTTGGAGATTCAGCTGATTGCAAAATTGATACTATACCTAATCCTGCACTGGAGTTTCTTTGGAAGGCCGTTTCTGAAGGATTGAGAAATGAGATTGAAGCACTTACCGGAACTGAAGGGAAGAATATAAGATACTCTTTATTTCAATGTGTTTCAGACGGGCGTGATTATCCTAATCTTTATCCTGAGGGTAAGAAAAGAGGGGCTTCGCTGAAACTCTTTTCCCTCTACCAAACACACATTTGCAGTCATTCTATACGCGCTTTACAACTGGCACACAAATTAGCAAAAGAGATAGCTGGATTAGTTGGTGAAAAAGAACTCAAGCGCATTCAGCGCCCTGAAGCTTTTAAGGAAGAAAAGGTTAGAAACCAATTCAGAGCATCCATGGTCAAGATGGCAGAAAAAGGCGAATTTACGTTAGAGGATTATCTTGACCTCTTCCCTCTGATAGAAGGTAATGGAATTACTGTAGAATATAGTGGATGGAATCTAATTCGTTTTTATATGTACCATACAGATGAAAATTTTTCGATTCTGGAAGAAAAACAAGAAGTTCTAAATAGAGCAAATCAGCCCTTGTATTATTATGCTGGACAGATTTACAATCGTTATCTGAGTGAAAAGGGGATGGATAGACTCCAAAATGAAGTTCTTGCGCAAATGGGTCGTAAAATTAGTGACACATGGGTTAGGAATCAGTTTGTTCAGCTTGCGGAATCAGAAAATGGTTTTACTTATGGTCACTGGTCAAAATTTTGTAAACTTAATAACGGAAGACTTTTCATTTCAGAACTGCTCTTTCAGATGCGATTATTATGGAGTCAATGGGCTCACGAAAATAGAATGTCCGTGGATACTTTACCATCATTAGACAGCGAATCAACCGATGGATTGCCGGAGCATATAAAAACTTTAATCGAGGCAACATTTACCGATTACGTTAATCGAAGAGGACTTGACCGCTTCCATAGTGATGTATTAATAAGACTCCGCAGAAAAGAAATAGGACTTTTCTGGTTCAAGGAAAAAATTACAAAACAATTATTTGAGGAAGTTCAACCTCTTATTGAAGAAGAGTGGGAGGAGTTTTTGGTTAATGGTGAAGGTCGAAGTATTAAAACTGAACGATTATTTCAGCTTCATTTAGCTCTTGCAAATCTTTACAGAATGAAAGCAAATATATAGAGGTAATATAAAATGAATAAGAACAAAATAACACATGTAGCAGGAACGTTCCTGCTCCAGGCTGATGCAGCTTTTCTGAATGGAGCAGGATTAGGAGAAGGTGAGGACCGAAATGTGACTGTCCCTAAAACTTTCAGGGATGGTAAGAATGAAGTACCTTACGTCTCTGCTCAAGCATGGAAGCGATGGCTTAGGAATACGTTTGTTGAGGAAACAGGATGGCCCGCGAGCGAGTCAAAAGCAATTGGTTGGAATCCGCAGGGTAATGTCAATAAGATGGCAGCAGAACTGAATCCTGTTGATTTCGCTGAAGATGATCTATTTGGTTATATGCGGGCAGAGGCTGGTCAGGGGAAAAGAACAACAGAAGAAGAGGAAGAGGGGGAAGAAGAAATAGCAGGTAGTAGAACAAAATCAGTAATGCGAGCTTCTCCATTCATAGCATCTATTTTGGTTTCTCTGCGTTCTACAGGATGGAAAGGACAGGATGAAGGTTTTGTTCATTTGAAGAAATATGATCCACATGCACTCGGAGAGGCAGAAGTGGAGAGATTTCTTTCAAATGTCTCGGATAAAAAGCAAGATAAAAAGAAAAGCGTTTGGGAAAGGTTGAAAGAATTTGATGATGATTTTGTTAAAAGTGCAAAATCTTACGCAGAGAAGAGTGAACTTGAAGAGCTAAGAAACCTTCTTTCAGCAAAAGCAAAGGAAAAAGACAAGGAATTTAATTTCATCGAAAATCCATGCAGCCCATTACCATATACTACACGCTTTTACAACACTGATCTTCAAGGAATCTTCTGTCTCAATTATAGTCGGCTCGGCATCTACTGGAATTTAGGAGATAGAATAGAAATAGAGGAAACAAAAGCAAAGAAACTTCTTCAAGAAGGAAAGATAAAGGATGTCACCAAAGAAGAACCTTACAGAACCTTAAGCGACAATGGTAAAATAGGCAAGGTCTATAAAATTACCGATACGGTTAAGCCGACTCCCAAAGAGCGTGCATCATCATTGTTTAAATCTCTTGCTTTGTTGCGCGGCGGTGCAAAGCAAGCACAATTTGGAACGGATGTTTCACCTAAAGTATTGGTCTTGGCAGGTTTAACCTGTGGAAATCCTATATTTAATCATCTTTTTAAAGATGATCAAGAAGGACCGATTTTAAAGATTGAAACATTCAAAGAGATTATTAGAGACTATGCTGATCGCATAGTTACTCCGGTTCTACTCGGAGTTCGTTCTGGATACTTAAAGAATGAAAGCGAAATTAAAGCATTAAATGGAACAAAGATAAGTACTGGAGAGGGAGAAAATAAAAAAGAAGTTGAAATCTTAGTTATGACACCTATTGAAGTTACCCTGAAAATTGAACAGTGCTTACTATGATATCAATTCCTGCTTTACATGTACGATTGGAGGGGTTCACTGCTTCATTTCGTCCTCCTCTTACAATAAGTGGCACTCAAATAAGTACACCTATGCCATCATACAGCAATATACTTGGTATAATCAGCGCCTGCGCCGGCCGTGTTGTCAAGCCAGAAGAGACGAGGATAGGTTTTGAATTCCACTGTCGATCTCATGACATTGAAATAGAACGAAAAGATCGATTAGCTCTAAAGGAGGGAAAGCTTGGTCCCATTAGTAAAACAAACGCTCCAAAGGATTACAGATTTCATGTAAAAACCACCTCTGAAAGTTTTAATGGGTTCATCGAAGAAATACGTCAAGGTGTAGGCTATAGGCAGGTTTACTGGTATCCTAAACTTGATCTTTATATTACAAACATTGGTCTCAGGAATGCTTTCGAAAATCCAGCGGCAACTCCATGCTTTGGTCGATCTCAAGATATAGCATGGATAGTTTTTGTTCGAAAGATTGAACTTTATCAAATCACAAAAGGGGCAATTGGGCCTACACTGATTCCTATGCCTCAACTTGGAGTACCTGGTTTAACAGTAAGACTACCAGAGTGGATGGAGAATATAAGAATGGGTTATACCAGAGAACCAGGACCATTTGGGATTTATCAAGCAATGATTCCAACAACAGATTTCCGCTGCATAATCGAAAGAGAGAATCTCTATCACCCTTCTGATTACGAAAGAGATAAGGATGTCATTTACTTGCATGAGTGGGCAAAACAATGACTGTAAAAAATTTGGCTAAAAGCACCGGTGAAACACTTTCAGAACATACTATTGCATGTTTAAAAGCATCCCAAGCAATTATAGATTCACTTCCTATTCAAGAAGAAAAAAAGAAAGTTCTGAAAAATGATGTACTTTTGGCAGTGGCTATGCACGATGTTGGTAAAGCAGCTATCGGATTCCAGAAAGTTTTATCAAATGAACAAGATAACTGGCAAGGAAAAAGGCATGAAATTATTTCAGCTTCTTTTGCTTCAGGCATAGGCGGAATTTCGCCTGCGGTTATCTTTGCTATTTTGACTCATCACAAAAGTATTCCATCTGATGGTATTTCACAGATTCGTGGATGCTTGCAGTGGGAACAAATTCCACTTACGTGGGAAGAAACTGGGGTGTGGAAGGAAATGGCTCATGAATGGAATCAAAACATTGTTGTATTTATGGAGGAATGGAAGAAAATTTGCAATTATTTGGGATGGAATATTGACCAAAATGAGTTAAAACCATTATCTTTGCAACTGCCCTGGCTCGAAAGAACCTACGGTAAAAAAGGTCAAAGGCAGTCTATTTCATTCGATGATCGCTATTATGTATCCATTGTTCGTGGTATCACAATTGCTTCTGATCATCTTGGAAGTGCACATAAAATTCCTCCGTTAATTCCAGACTTCAGCAGATTTTCTGTGCTAAAGCAAAATCCAAGACCATTTCAAGAACTTATTGGCAAAATCGAAGGGCCAGCAATTTTGCGTGCACCAACTGGTTCTGGTAAAACCGAGGCTGCTTTGCTATGGGCGCAGAAAAATCAAAGGCACAATGGAAGACTCTTTTACATTCTTCCTTATACAGCAAGTATTAATGCAATGCATCGCCGCTTGAGGAAAATTTTTGGTGGAACAAATGTAGGAATTCTCCATCACCGTGCAACTGCTGCTATTTACAGTATGTTAGAATCTGACGCTGATATCGCTTCACGTCTTGATAAGCAATACGTAGCAAAAACCTTCGCCGAATTGGCTCATGAGATATGGTTTCCTGTAAGAGTATGTACACCTCACCAAATACTGCGCTACACGCTACGTGGAAAGGGTTGGGAATATATGCTTGCTGAATTCCCCAATGCCTGTTTCATTTTTGATGAAATCCACGCCTATGATCCAAGAGTGGTCGGGCTTACTTTGCGCTCAGCAAAATTAGCAAGCCAATGGGGAGCAAGGTGCCTTTTTCTCTCTGCAACATTACCTGCATTTCTTCAGAGATTAATAATCGATAACGTGGAAGCGATGCCATTTATAGAGCCTAATCCAAAAAAGGATGAAGATAGAAAAATACTCGACAAAAAACGGCATGTTGTCGAAATAAAGGATGGGTCCATAATAGATCACATAGAGACAATAATTCCCGCAATTCGTAATAGTTCATCTACGCTTATCGTTTGCAATCACGTAAAAACTTCTCAAGAACTCTACGCTTTATTGAAAAAAAGACTGCCTGCTGAGGATATAAAACTTCTTCATAGTCGATTTAACCAAGAAGACAGAAATCGTATAGAAGACGAGATTATTGAGAAGTCTCTACCTAAAGCCTTAGTAGCCACTCAAGTTGTTGAAGTTAGCTTAGATGTTGATTTTGAGCAAGCATTTTTTGAGCCTGCGCCTATTGATGCATTGATTCAACGCATGGGACGCGTGAACCGCTCAGGCAGAAAACCACCTGTAAGTGTGACAACGTTTACTAAACAGGTCAATGCTTACAATCTTTATTGTGAGTGTCCAAATGGCTCTCATAAACCCACCTGTAGAGTAAAATTAACTATCGATGAACTACAAAAACTTGAGAATCCAATCAGTGAAAAAGATTTGATTGAAGCAGCAGATAGAGTTTATGGTAATGGATACAAAGGAGAAGATAAGACTAAATTTGAAGAGGGATTTAATCACCCTGACTTGGGAGAATTCGAACAACATCTTCTTGCCGGTGCTTATCAGGATTGGGTGGAATCAGTTATTGAAAAAACTGACGGAACTATAGAAATACTTCCAAAGAATCTATTAGCTAAATATGATGAGAGAAAAGAGGCTGGACTATGGATTGAAGCTAATAGCCTTTTAGTGCCTGTCAGAACCAAATCATTAGTTTGGTTAAAACCTAAGATTGATATGTCCAGAGATCCTTGGGTAGCCAATTTTGACTATACGTCAGATAGAGGACTTGCTATATGAGACTAAAATAGGTATCAGTATCTCGGCATGCGCCTTCCCTCCTCCCCTCCGAAAGCCCTCCATCTAACCAAATCCGCATCTGCAAAGCCGCAGCGCCTGCACGTCTTGATATATCAGTACCAAATTGTCTGGCTTCAATTGTTGCTTTTTCAAATGTTTCATCATCTAATACGCCTATAAACTCACTGAGGCGTTTTTTTCTGAGAGGCGCAGTAATGCGCTTTATAAGGTCGGTAAAGCTTTATCCTTCTTTTACACTACAAAGATTTAAGGATATACCTGCATATCTATCTGCATGCTCGCCATCTCCAAACTTACCGCCCGCCTCTCCTTCCCCACTTCGGTCACATTCCCTTACTGGATGGGCAACACCTTTCGGGGCGGTTTCGGCATACACCTGCGCCGAGCCTGTTGCCCTGATTTAAAGAGGGACTGCTATTCCTGCGATGCCAGGGAAGACTGTATCTTTTATTGTACGCATATGAAAAAAAACTCCATGGTTGGTTTTGCTGCTCCTCCCAAACCCATTGTTTTTATTCCCCCATTTTTCGGGAAAAGTTTCACTGTTGAAGAGAACGGTTTCCTGGACGTGGGTATTCTCCTATTTGGCAGGTTTACCCGCTACCTTCCCCATGTAGCACTTGGGCTTTCCATGCTCGGGCAGAGCGGCATCGGTTCTGAGAGAAGGTATGATGTTAATAAGTTTAAACTGGAAGAGATGAGATGCAGCTTCTCCAAAGAGATAGTCTATGATGGCAGTACGATAAACATTGGAGCAATGAGGACTGTTGATCTGGCTGATTATGCCAGGGAAGGCATTTCTATTACCGATAGCCTTTCTATAGGCTTTGAAACACCGATTATGATTAAGACTGGTAAATTCCCACCAGCACTGGATAAGCTCCTTGGTATGGTTCGCCAGCGGTTGATCCTTTACGTTAATGAATACGGTGATGGTGCAAGGATTCCGGATTTTGAATGCAGCGCAGCCGTAAAATCTTCAAGTGTCCATTTTCATAGCGTTAAGAGCAGATCGCTACGCGCTGGTAAAAGGGACTTCTTTACATATACAGGAACTGCTGAATATTCTGTTGAGAAAATTGATGAGAATGCAATGCAAATTTTCCGAATCGGACTGCTAATAGGTGCTGGACCTAAACCATCCTTTGGACTGGGATTTCTAAAAGTGATTGATTCAAACGACTCATAAGTAACCTATAGACTTAAGTTCGCCACATGCGTCTGCACAATACGTATATTTATCTATTTATACAATTTGCCGATTGGTCGGTTTATCCAATGGATCACATATTTTAATGATATGGAATCGAATTTGGGCGATATAATCGTTGGATGTAGGGATACTCGCCGAAATTACAATTTTAAAAGTTTAACTGTCAAATTGTAAAAGGGCACAAGTTTGCCTGTCGAAGTGGCGAAATCAGGTATTTACCCAACTTTACCCCTGCTTATAGGACAACAATAATCAAATATTCATTTTTTATGGATGCGTAGGCCGTTTTTTGTTTCAATCTCCAGAAATCAGTTTTGATAGTAGTTGTCATATAATTATGACAACAAAAAATTTATGAAAGTATCAAATGATAGCAAAAACACATAGCAGCGATAGAGGATTATAGCAAGAATGTAATTGTTGTCATAACCGAGGGTAAAACTTGGGTATTTAAGTAGTTGACCTTAAAAGGAATTCATATGGCTACTTCAGCAGAACATTATGAAAAACATCTTGCACGGTATTATTCGTGGCTGTTTGGCGATTTTAATGACATGGTTAAAGCGAACCGCCACTTCTTCATTGCTCAGAGGCTTATCCCAGGAAAATCAAGAATCGCAATTGACCTTGGATGCGGACCTGGCTTTCAGTCGATTGCCCTGGCACAATTGGGTTTTAATGTACTTGCTTTTGATCTGAGCCAGACACTGCTGGAAGAATTAAAAAACAACAGCGTGAGACTTCATATTACACCAATAAAGGATGATATTTTGAATTTTGCCTCTCATTGCCCTGAGAGTGTCGAGCTGTGTGTATGCATGGGTGATACCCTGAAGCATCTTGATTCTTTTGAGAAAGTCAAAAGCTTATTTGCAGATATTTACCGTTCACTTGAGACTGGAGGAAAAATCGTACTCACTTTTAGAGACCTTGTTCCTGAGCTAAAAGGAATGGACAGGTTTATTCTTGTTAAAAGCGACTCAGAGACCATACTTACCTGCTTCCTCGAATATGAAGCAGAGCATGTAAAGGTGAACGATATGATTTACACTAAAAGCCAGGACGCATGGAAACTGGATGTGAGCTGCTACAGAAAGCTTCACATCCCTATGGAATGGGTAAGAAGAGAGCTTTCAGAGCTTGGTTTTACGATCGGTATTTGTGAAAACAATAAAGGCATGATAACAGTGATAGCAAACAAATAAGTGATGATATGGAGAAAGGATTGATTTTCCCTGCGTGGATGTATAATGAAATGCAACAGGTCGGCACTGACTACACTGACGATGCACAGGTGGAAGCTTATGATCAGCGCATGCAAAGATTAAGAGATGTTAAAGAAGAAACGGAAGCCATAATCAAGTCTATAAATCTTAAGAAAAATGGGACTATACTTGAAATAGGAACAGGAACAGGAAGTTTCGCAATAGAGGCTGCTCAACATTGTGAAAAAGTCATTGCCATTGATGTTTCGCCTAAGATGCTGGAATTTGCTCGACAGAAAGCCCAGATGATGGGGATAACTAATGTTGAATTTAATCATGCAGGATTTTTGACATACGACCACAATGGAGAACCTCTTGATGCAGTTGTTTCACAATTAGCGCTGCACCATCTCCCTGATTTCTGGAAAATGATTGCTCTAAAAAGAATCTATCAATTGCTTAAGAATGGTGGGACCTTTTATTTAGGGGATGTCGTTTTTTCATTTCCAATTGAAGAATAT
>JAWOKW010000125.1:0-2844 GCA_033854095.1 Candidatus Methanoperedens sp.
TATTGCTTTGTTTATGAAGGTTTCCTTTCTTTTTTCTGGAAATAAAAGATTGAAGATCGGTAATTTGGCAAACAAAGATGCCTAATTCCTTAGCGTGCGTGTACGTAGAAATCGGGGCGGTACCCGTATTTAGCCGATCACGATTTATATCAGTATTTCCGTGAAGGTTACAATAAAATATCGCAAGAGTCTTTATAAAGACCTGCACAGAGTAAGAAAAGCCTGCATCGTACTCGCCGTCAAAGCAAGGTATTCACTTATGTATGTGCATTCAGGTCGTGTACTTCGATGATTGAAATACCAATGTAAAAGTTACAATAGGAAATTGGGTAGGTTACCCGACGTGCAAATCTTAAGTCGATGAACTAGTGTCGCGTCAAGGCTAAATTATCGGATGAAATCGAGATAATTCTATCAATTCATCTCGGTTATTTGTTGCCAATTGACACTTGACAAGACACTAGTGTAACTTTACAATAGCAGGTTTTCAGTTATTGATGTACACTACCTGCATTCAATAGTTTAACTTATTGCAAACTCCCCCTTACCAAAACTTGTTCTATCGCCAATACCTCTTAACATCTCTGCCATTGCAAGCGCATTAAAGAACTCAAGTACAGTATCTGTTATCTGATAACTAAATTGTGTGCCTCTTGATATAACAGTCTTTGGCGCATCGAACCTTGGCTTTCCTGTTTTCATTTTCAGGTCAAGAAAACTTAAATTTACGAGAAATTCGATCGGCTTACCGATAGGTATTATTTTTGGATCTCTATACTGAGTGAAATCAGGATCAAAGAACTTTGCAGCATTCTTAGCATCTCTTGCAATATCCTCGCCTGATGGCGGGAATCTGCTTATCATGTCTGATAAGAGATGAATGGTTATTTTTCCATTTTCATCCCTCACAATCTGGGAAAGAATCTTTGCCCTCTTTTTTATCTCTTCCATCGTTATCGGTAGAATATTCAATTTCTTCAGCAAAACCTTACCTAACCCCTTTGAATTCCGCTTCCCGATGTACAGACCATTATCCTCAGCATATCTCAGACTCGAGATTAACTCAGCGAGGTATTCTTCGATTAATTTTTCGTCATCTGCGTTTTTTGCTTTCATATTAAAGATAGCTTCGAATCTGAACCTGTTTTTGCTTGAGACGATATCTGTCAGGTACATATTTTTGACAGTCCCCTCGCTACCAAGTGATATTCCTGTCACAGGCTGCCTCAGTGCAGGATATTTATCAACATGCAAGCATTCACTGCATTCGTAAATCACTTGTTTTATGCCATGATCTATCTTAATGATAGGAAGAAAGACGCCGTCATGATGTTTTATCAGAGCGTCCCTGAAATAGATTACGGGATGTCCATTCTCAAGAGTCTCTGCGATTTTGCTTTTCATATCAAGAAAGAGATATCCAAATGCCCCTCTCAGATTTTGCCCTAGCGGATAGAGATCACTTTCTTTTACCTGTGCTCCCCTCTGGGTATAGGTATTACTTGTGGCTATATGCAACGCTGATTGGTTTTCGAGTTCTCCCTGTATTTTAAAAGCCAGCGGCTTCATTTTAAGCTCACCAGCTTTTTAGCTTCTTCAGCTCCCAGCTCTTTGTAGTATGACCATTTCACTTTTTTTGGCGTAACTTCAAACTTAACGCGTCCCTTCCCTCGCCTTGTCCAGCCACCTATACCGTTGTCTTCGGCTGCTTTTAGTGCAGCGTTCAGGACTTCTATATCTTTTTCAGTCGGGTTTTTGATTACTATCCTGCCTGTCAATTCGGTTCCTTCTACTATCTCTTCAAGCTCGATAGATGCGCCTTTTCCAGATGCTATTGTGCCTGTTTCTCTGTCTATATGCGGATGTACTGTTCTTTCAACGACTTTATCAAAGGGTCGAGTAGATTTTAAGTCTTCAAATGATACCCTTCCTTTTCTTCCCAAGCTTCCAAACATATTGCATGTAAGGCATTTGCCGCAGCCTTTTGTATCTTTTCCAGTATCACAGGTTCCTGCATCCCTGTATATCTTTTCTGCATAACCCCGAATAGCTCCAAATATACTGACTGAAGCAAATCCATCTCCAGTCATTCGAGTTGGGAGCAGGTTCCCTTGCTTTCTTCTTTTCTGACTTTCTAATTTATTCTCACCTGTATAGAGAGGTGATACAGCAATTGCTTTTAGTTCTAATATCCACAAATCTTCATTTAACATGATTCTGCCTCATATCTAATCTTATTAATCACATATCATTGAGTGATAACTACAACTACAAACATTAATGAACTTCTCATTCATAAATGCTCCAATTGGATTGTCGAATAACATGCTCTCTAACAAAACCTGACAGAAAAAGATAGGCCCAGTTACAACATTGCTGTCACCATACAGCACTTAACATTTGCTTGAAATTCCCGAATAACTCTTCTGAAGGAAAGTTGAGATAGATTTCCGTTCTCGCAAGCCGATCTCTTTCTACTATTACATATTTTTGACGCAACCTATACCAATTACTACAGCATGTCAACATTCTCATTCCATGAAAAATGTGCATTAAAAAATATGAAACAACAATGGGCGCCACAAGAATTAATCGATTACTGGATGCTTACCGACTCGGAAATGATATTGATAAATAAATATCATACCGATTCCAACAGATTAGGATGCGCTCTATTGCTTAACTCACCTTACGCAAAAAGCATAAAATGATAATTGAATAACTCACCTTACGCACAAACCCTTATCTGATTCCTGAGTTTTTGCAGTTCCTTAAAGCTGACAGCCAGAGCTTTTATGTAGAGTTTACTTTTTAAGGCGAAATGATTTAGGTTGGTTAACCGGC
>JAWOKW010000126.1:0-4209 GCA_033854095.1 Candidatus Methanoperedens sp.
AAAGATGTTGTGCCGCTGATCCATTGATAAAAGTAGAATTAGAAGAAGAACTGAAAAAGCGACTGGAGGAAATACCAAATGAAGAGAGCTTAGAAAAGATTAGTAAAATTTTATACGGTCTATCGCACCCTTTACGCTTAAAAATAGCACTGCTATTACTGAAAAGCGATCACTGTGTTTGTGAGCTTGTCCAGCTGACCAAAAAGAAACAAAATCTGGTGTCGCATCATCTGGCTATATTGAGGAGAAGCGGCGTATTGGATTCCTATATGAAATCCAGATGGAAATATTACAAAATAAACGATGGCGCAGGTGATATATTGAGGGGAATCAAAAAATAGGGTTACAACAGAGCACCAAAGGAAAATTATTTATATATGCATGAATGTACATATATGCAATGAACGATAAAGCAAAATTCTTCAAAGCGCTGGGGGGTGAAAGCCGACTCAAGATTGTAGGTTATCTTTTAAAAGAAGATTACTGCGCCTGCGATTTCACTTCAGGAATCAATAAAGATCAGACCACGATATCAAGGCATCTCAAGATACTTGTCGATGCGGGAATCCTCAAATGTGAGAAAAAAGGCAGGAATATAATCTATAGTATAATAGATGAAAAGACTAAAAATTTGTTGAAGGATATAGGAATACCAGATGTTGAATCATGCTGCAGTATGTCTGCCGGAGGGGGTAGTGAAAGTGAATAATCCAGCTGAAGCAATAACAAAGGAAATAGTCCAGGTGGATTCATGCTGCGGTTCTTCGAGCTGTGTATCTGAAAACATATCATCAGTATCAGATCACACACAAGCTGAAATCAAATCCGCCTCCAGCCACCTCACGTTTGCCAATCGCTGGGACCATTTGATGGCACGCCTTGGTGTGAAACGCAACCGGCATTTAATAGAACCTATACTATACTCATTGGGAAAGCCCACGATAGATTCGCCGGTCTTTGTAAGCGCAAACTATACACTCAGCTTTGATGCTTTAAGGTCAGCACTGTTAGGGATCGACGGCTATATCCTTGTGCTCGACACAAAGGGCATTAATGTGTGGTGCGCCGCTGGTAAAGGGACATTTGGAACTGATGAGCTTGTACACCGGATCGAGGCAGTTAAACTCCACGAAAAAGTCAGCCATCGTTTACTTATTGTTCCTCAGCTTGGTGCTACGGGAGTGGCTGCCCAGGAGGTCAGGTCTCGTTCAGGATTCAAAGTCGAGTTCGGTCCAGTACGTGCCGCCGACCTGCCAGAGTATCTTAAAACTCATCGCGCCACAGAAGAGATGCGCCGTGTTCGCTTCGGTCTACTTGACCGTATGGTTTTGATTCCAGTCGAATTTATGCCAATCCGATATTTATTGGTCGCACTGATCCTCATTTCACTCATCAAAGGCCAGATCGTGGGAGCGGCTGCGATCACAGCTATCCTGTCAGGCGTGGTGTTATTTCCAATATTGTTACCCTGGATTCCAACAACAGATTTCAGCACCAAAGGATTCATACTGGGCGGACTGATGGCACTGCCTTTTGCCTTGAGTACGTTCTATGATATGACGGGGGAAGCACTCTGGCTGCGTTCAGGCTGGGCATTTACATACTTACTCACCATGCCGCCCCTAACTGCCTTCCTGGCGCTGAACTTTACAGGATCGACAACATTTACATCTGTGACAGGAGTAAAACGCGAAATATTCACCTATGTTCCAAAAATGGCATGGATGTTTGGGAGCGGCATTATCCTGATGGTCATCCTGTTATCAATGCAAATATTGGGAGGAATATAATGTTCGATTCGTATGTTTCCAACACGTTAAAATACAATCCAGAATTATGCAGCAATTGCGGAATGTGCAACACAGTATGCCCACACGGTGTATTCAGTCCAGATGGAAAAGCAGCGAAACTGGTTAATCCAAGAGCATGCATGGAATGCGGAGCCTGTCAGCTTAACTGCCCAACAGGCGCCATCAAAGTGGACAGCGGTGTAGGATGTGCATATGCAATGATGCTGGCTGCGGTAAGAGGGCAAAAAGATGTTACATGCGGCAGTACTTGCTGCGACTCCAAACCTCAGGTTTTGCAGGTCGGAATAAAGGAATGATGATAAAATATTAAGAATAAGCATAGAAATAAAATGCATTTGTTTCTCTCTATCCTTTCCATTTTGCGCCGCAGTGTATCTTCTTGATTTATATAGTCCACTTATTGCAAAGCCATCTCACCGCAGTTGTGAAGCTGATACCCTCCATCTCCATTACAAGCTGGATCACATTTCCGCTGCGGCTGCACGTAAACACCGCCACAGGTTCTTCTCATGATTCACCGATAAACTTGGCACCTGGTCATCGTGGAACGGGCAGATCCTCAGCTTTCTGTTCCCAAGGATACTGGCAATCGGATAGGACCTCGCCTTCTGAATCTCTTCCTCTGTCACATACTTACCTCCCCCTGCTGCTGCCGGGGCTGCTTTAAGCTGCGCTGCCCAGGCTTCTCTTTCCTCCTCTTCCTCTTTCCGCATCTCTATTACCCTGAGTTCAAGCTTCCTGAGCTGGTCGGGAACAACCCTGTCATTTATCCTGATATTGTCTTTGATAGTGATATCGACATCGATATCGTATCTGGGCGAATGAGCAAGGTTCCTGATATAGCCCTCAATCCTATGCATGTCCCTTACTGTGAGGGGTATGCAGAACAGCCCGCTTTGGTAGATATGTCATTTTGCATCTTCTTATTTCTGTGCATTGCCAGTGGCAGGCTGTGCATTTTTCCATGAAATATAATTTCGGCTTATGCATCATAAATATTGGGTAAGCCAGCGTTGCGGGTATTCAGCAAGGCAAGATTGAAACTTCAGATAAGAATTCTGGATGGTTGTCCTGCGAAGCGAGCTACGCCGATGTGCGCCGAAGGCGCGCTGAGGCGCGCTCATGCATGTACCAAAGAACCTAATGCTGGCAGCCGCCGATGTGCACGAAGTGCGCTGAGGCGGCGTACACTCAATCCCATGCAGCAGGTTTAAGATCAGGATTCAGGTGAACCTATCAATCCTGACGCTGCGATACCTCGCAGCCATTTATCGCAGAATCGCCCGGGGGTGTTACTCACGCGCCGTTCTTGGCGCGCCGTTGAATGGGCTGGCATTGTATTAGAGCCTGACTTGCTCTTATCCAGGAAGAAATTGAACCCGGATATATCCCTACCTGCATCTGAGCCGAATTTATCTGGAACTGTATTGAAACTGATACCCTGCACACCAATTTTTCGATTGTGAAATCAAAGTAAGACTGGGAAGGATATTGAGGCAGGAGTTCCCGCAATCTGGCTGTTATCGCGGTTGAACAGGGAAGTGTTTGAAAAATACATTCCCAAATAAAATTTTCAGGACTGAACATGGTGAAGATAATAGGGTATCGCTGATTACCAAACGCTCTGCTTTAAGGGTACTCCCAGACTGTGCAGGCATATCATGCATCTTAATCAGATGTGTTCATACATGCAATTCCCTGTGCTATATTTATTAAATAATATGAATACTAATGAGTCATAATGACCCCAGATTATTAGATCGTAGTTAAAGGGCTAATCCTCTTATTCCCATGAAAAATAGGAGTAGCGTGGTGGGTGATGCCCAGTAAATAAGTATGCAAGACCAATCTCCCTTATTAGCGCCCCTTTTCAAAAATAAGCAGGAAAAAACAGCGCCGATTTGCTCCATACTGTTTTGTTTTTCAATACCCGCTCTTTAAATACTCTTGCTTATTCCGTAACGCAATTTCCTGATTTTCGTGTAAGAAAAACAGACGACCGCTCTTGTTTCTTCTGTTTTATTTTTTCTTGTATCCTGCAACTTATATTATATTCCTACTTTAGTTCTCCAATGAGTTCCTTGATCTTCTCTTCAAGCTGAGCGCCCCTGGAGATCACGATGTCATCAGTCCCTATTGCCTCTGCTATCTCCTTCACACTCTGGGTATTACCTACAAAGAACATACGGCCGTACTTATTCTCTCCAACTTTTCTTTTTTCTGTTAATCTCTTTGGATCGTTGTGCCCTGAGGTCTGGTACTCAAACGCTGCAGGTCCATCCGGAAGCCAGACAATAACATCAACGTCTTCATAGTGATTGACCTCAACCTTGATGCCACGCATGATGAAATATGCTGCAATCTGGATGACGCTCAGGTGGTGCTCCTTTGTCTGGTT
>JAWOKW010000127.1:0-2970 GCA_033854095.1 Candidatus Methanoperedens sp.
GTCGTGGATCTCGTTTTTGAAAACTCCAAGTCCGAAAGGGGAGGGATTAAGCGCAAAAACCATTAGCCGGAAACTAACGGCGTTAAGCAATTTTTTTAACTGGTTGGTAATAAGCGAGGTAATAAAGGGAAAAGAGAATCCGATGCTTAATATCGCTAATTCCCGGATATCCTCGCCGCTTCCGGAAATTATATTTGATGAAGAGTGCGCGAAACTTCTGACAGCTGCAAGCAGCGATCCCCGGACCTACTTGTTATTTTTACTCCTCTTGGAAACCGGCATAAAACTTGAGGAGTTATTTAATCTCAAGGTCTCTCATTTTGATTTTTCCAATAAATACTCTTCGGAAATGATGATAAAGCATACCGGAAAGAAAGAGAAAAAATCGCGTAAATTAAAATTGCCGATGGAAATTACAAATGTTTTCAATGACTATGTAGCAGACTACAAGCCGGCCGATGCCTTATTTCCTTATACACAGCGGTTTGTCCGGTATCTTATTAGCGAGACTGCGGAAAAGGCTGGGGTAAAAAAGAAAGTATCAGCGCAAATTTGGCCCAGTACAAACGTTCGTGCCACCAAGTGCCATGAGATAGCGTTATTCCTCAAAACAAAAGAAGCACTTGCAGAAAAATGGATACAGGTGGTCACATTGGGAAAACACAAATGCACCATTCAAAAAAAGTAAATTTGATAAAGATTCTGATAAAATTAAGGAGGCACTCAAGCTCGGTGGGAAATTACAAAATAGTTTGGATGCATCAAACACATAGCGGTCAACCATCTACATTAACAAAAGAAAGCTAAAGTATTCCTAATGGCACTTGGTGGTACGAACGTTTGTACTGGGCCAAGATCAATGTTTTATGTTCAGATATTAATAAAGATTTTCTTTAATTCGCAACAAGTCTATTGTTTAACCCCCTCCCAGAGATAGTTCGAAATCCAAGATTTATATTCCTGTTTTAGGCAATATAAGTTTATATGTTGCTTGAAGGTTTATATTGAACAAAATCCACGACTTGGACACTTCTGAATACTTTTTATACTTTTCAAATCTCAGACTCGGACAATTATAAAAGATATTTATCTTTCATGGCCTGATTAACCTAATGGGCGATCCGATGAGACAAGAAAAGAAGAAAATATACAATCATCTTCTTAAATATCAGCAACAGTTTGGTGGTTATACAGGAAAAGATCTTGATGAAATTGCAAGGATTTTTGGTATTAATAAGAGAACATTGAAGCGAAATGTCGAAAAGTGGTCCAAAAACGATCCTCTTTTTTCAAAGTTAAAATACATTGGTCAGCGATCCATTCCTATAACTCTTGATGAGATAACACTATTAAATCAACGTCTGAAAGAAAACGTAACCTGCACAAAGCAAGTCCTTGTTAGAGAGATTAACGACAACCGAATTCGGCGAGGAGATGTCCCTATTGGTCGTTCGTCGCTATTTCAAGTTATAGATAACTGGATAGAAGCATTAACTCACGGGGCACCTCAAGAGCAGCACTGGTTAGTTCTCCAGGGAATCGAAGTCTCAGATGCATACAATTTATCAGATGCTCGTGCTACATTATCAAATATTTTTACATACTCAGACTTAAAGACTTTCTGCGGCATCGATATAGACAGTATCGCATCCAGATTACAAGAGGCAGAGACGTATTTTCAAAGGATATACCCGAATACAGACCCATTAAAACATCTTCCGCATATTAGGCCGAGATCAAAAGTAATCCGGAACCACTTGAGCGGGATCCAAGCCAATAAGGTGCCGTCGTCACAGGCACGCTTAATATTTGAAATACAAGCAGATTTCATTGTGCGGCTTAGAGATATTCTCGTAGATGAGCTAATCCACAGAAAGGGTTGGATAGATCGATCCATGAATGACAATAGACAAAAAATAGAGAACAGAATACGCACTCGGTGGATAAATGAGTATTGCGGTATGATGGAGGAAGTATCTGTAAATCCAACTAAAGATAATCTTTCCAAACTGAAAAAACTCATAGATAGTGGAAAACCCGAACCTTCAGAAGCAGGGTTGGAACTCATTAAACAGCATCAGAGAGACTACGAAAAAATATACGGGCACCTTGAAAAACTTACAAATAACTTTTCTGAAGAAGAAATCATCCCCCATCATAAGACAGCACATGTTCTTCTGGAATTATGCAGAGGTAAATGCCAGTGGGCATATCTCTGTGAGGAAGAACGAAAGAAACTGAACAGCAACAGGCATATTCAAAATATGAAAGAACCGTGCGAGTGTTTAAAGGCTGCTATCACAGGAAAGCTGATACACTACATCCAGAACGGAAAGATAACCCTTCCAAAATCATTCCTGTATCAAGATATCGGTAAGGTAATTGAATCTGTTGAGCTTTCTGATAGCGACTGGAAGGTGACACAAGAGGATATTGAAAAATTGATTGAAGGCACATACCCCATCAATTTTGAAAAGGAAATCCTCCAAACCCCTTCTCTTGATGAAGAAGAAGAACTCGATCATGGGCCTTTTAGCAAAATACCTTTTCAACAAGTTCAGAATCAAGTGGCAGGGATAGTTGCAGACCACAACCCGACATGGTTCCAGAGCCATCAGGAAATTTTTGAGAAGATGACCGGCGGTATGTTCGAGATGGAATACGATGAGTTGACATTCAGAACAAAACTATACGATGCTATTGGATTTCTTGGGAGAAATCTGAGATATTCTGATTCACCATCTTTTCAGGGGCTTCAGTATTTTATTCAACGCCATATGAGCGATGCAGCATTGGATCTAGAAATGCGCCATCTTTGGAAGGTCTATGAGAATCTCACTATGCACGAAATTCCTTTGATTATTATTGATTCCATGGGGATAGATAGTCGCAGGAAAAGTCCTTTTTCTAAAAAACACGGACGTTACGCAACTCGTGGTTTTTCAGATGTGAGGGCAGTTACTCCGTATC
>JAWOKW010000128.1:0-4149 GCA_033854095.1 Candidatus Methanoperedens sp.
ATCGGTTCCATCCACGAATTAAGAAAGGTTCTGAAACATGATGATGGGAAAGGCAAACGGGGCATTATGATAACCCTGATTCATAAGTTCAGGGTAGAAGAATTAATTGATTTGCAAAAAGTTCTGGAAGAACTCTCAAAACAAAAAGAAACAATCCTGACCAGAAAGAACGTGGTTGCATTCATCGATGAAGGTCACAGGAGCCAGTATGGAACAATGGCCGGGCAGATGAAAAATATTCTAAAGAGTGCCTTCTTCTTTTCCCTGACCGGAACTCCAATCTCCAAAAGAGGAAAAGATACGTATCTGGAATTCAGCTATCCCCCGGAAGAAAAATATCTTGACAGGTACCTTATTACAGACTCGATCAATGACGGTTTCACGGTAAAACTTGTCTATCAGCCAAGGCTTGAAAAGGAAGTTCACCTGAAAAAGGATATGCTTGAGACCTTCCTTGAGGTGGAATTTGAGGAACTTCCTGAAGATATAAGGGAAAAAGTGGAAGAGGGAGTAAAGAAACGGCTAAATGCTATAAACATGTTCCTTGAAAATCCTAAACGGATTGAGTTGATTGCAAAGGATTTGGCAGAGCACTTCAAAGAAAACATTGATGGGACTTTCAAAGCTATGGTAGTTACAGCCAGCCGGAAGTCTTGCGCATACTATAAGGAAGAGCTGGATAAGTGGTTGCCGAAAGAATACTGCGAAGTTGTCATGACATATAATGAAAGTTGTGATACTCAGGTCATACAGAACAGGATCAGTGAGGCAAAGGCACAATATGGCGGGAAGGAGATGGATGAGATACGCAAAGAAGTAATAGAGAAATTCAAGGAAGAAGAGTATCCAAAGATTTTGATAGTCACAGATATGTTATTGACGGGCTTTGATGCACCCATTCTCCAGACGATGTACCTTGATAAGCCGTTAAAGGAACACCGCCTCCTCCAGGCAATAGCAAGGACAAACAGGCCTTATAAAGGAATAAAAGAAGCTGGAGTAATACTGGATTACATAGGGATATTAAAAGAATTTAAGCGAGCTTTTGAATTATACAGTGAAGAGGAAATTAAAGGTGCGCTTTCCGGGATGGAAAGCCTGAGGGAAGACTTCAATACTCTCCTTGATGGCTTACTTGCGCTATTTTCCGATATCCCAAAAGACAACTATGACAGGCAAACAATGCTTAGAGCTATTGAAGTTCTCACAACGGATGATGAGAATAGCTCGAGATTCCTGGAAGATTACCGAGAACTCAGGAAAATTTTTGAGCTTTTGGGACCCGCTGAAATCAAAGTTGAGCGATTCTCTGATTATAAATGGGTCTCTGGTATCTACGCATTTTATATGAATACTGTCTTGCAGAGTCAACTGGGGCATGAAATGTATGTCCAGAAATATTTCGAAAAGACCTTAAAGTATGTTCACAGGACAACCGAACTTGAAAATTTGCGAAAGGATCTGCCTGTAATCAGTTTTGATGAGAATTATCTCAAGAATCTGGAAGAAAAGGCCAAAAGCAAAGAAGAAAAGGCTGCAAGCATCGTATTCACACTAAATAGATTGGTATTAGTTGAAAAACATAAAAATCCGATTTATGAATCCCTGACCGATAAAGTGGAGAGGATTTTAAAACTCTGGAAAGAGAAAACCAAGGATTTTGAAAGAATTTACGCTGAAGGGATAAAAGTATTTAATAAAATTGAGAAACTCTCCCAAAGACAAAAGGAATTAGGTTTTTCTGATATGGAATATTCCTTGCTTCTGAATTTAGAGAAAAACTTCGGAGAAGATAGCGAATTTACAAGAGATGTAAGAGAGCTGTCAGATAGATTACGAAATCATATCTTTAACAACTGGTCAGTACAGCAAACTGCAAGAAAAACTGTTGAAAGGGAAGTCCGCCGTTTTGTTCGCAGGTATGTCAAAAGATATGGATTGAAGCTTGATGAGCTCAATAGTTTATATCAGGATTTGATGGAAAACGTGGAGAACTATGGAAAACCAAGTTCGAATCAGTGATTCAACTATAAATTACGAAATAGTTCGTCGAGATATAAAATATCCAAGATTAGAATTCAAAACGGGTGGATTGCTATTGGTCCTGCCAAAAGGTGATACAGACCATGGTGACCTTATAGAGAAGCATAAAGACTGGATTTTCAAGCGAAGTTCTGAGATCGCAGCAGCATTAGAACAGGCAGAAAAAAGGAAACTCGATTTAGAAAGAACAGATGAAGAACTCAAACAGATGATAGCCTCTATTGTTGAAAATATTTCTTCCGATTCAAAGGCCAGTATAAACAACGTATATTTCAGACGAATGAAATCAAAATGGGGAAGCTGTAGTCCTAATAAGAATCTTACGATTAATACACTTTTGAAATACTTACCCGACAATTTAATTGAATATGTGATTTTCCATGAGATGATTCATCTAAAAGAAAGGAAGCACAACGAACATTTCTGGAAGATTATAGCTACTAAATTCGATAATTATGAAGAAAAAGAAAAAGAACTTTTTCAGTACTGGTTTTTAATCCAGAAAGTTGTGGTGTCTCGATTTTAGATGGTTGGTAAATCAGCTACGGGCAGTGGAAAAAAGAAAAAAAATTATTTCTTTGTTTCCATCTGTTTGCCACAACAAATCAAATCGCAGACGTCAACACAACCGCAAACTTCATCCACGGTTACAACCATTCCGCATTCTTCACAAACATATTTGCTGCCTTTATTAACTCCCGTCTTTTTCTCTCCACTTTTCTTTGTTGTCTTTTTTGTTGCCAAAGTTATCAACTCCCTTTTCTGATCAAGATTGGAATAATTTTTTCACTATCCCGCTTTTCACAAATAGATGTTTATGCCGATTTCACATAAAGCTTTCGTTCTATTTACAGGGTTTCATTTTTCGCCTCCAGTACATTATTTATAGTAAAACCGCGGATTAATTAAAGAGGTTAGTATATGATAAAATATCGATGCACCGTCTGCGGTTATATCTATGACCCCGAGGTCGGGGATAACCCGAGAATCAAACCTGGGACAGCTTTTGAGGAACTGCCTGATGACTGGGTATGCCCCCAGTGTGGCGTTGGCAAGGACATGTTTGAAAAAATGTGAAAAGATGGGATTGAGCGGCCCATGTTAGAGGGAAAGATTTATCTGCAAATGCAGACAATAGTTGCTCGGTGAGTATATGGTTAGTGATTACAGGTTAATAAATCCATTGTTGATTATCTTCATGACAATTCCGGGTCTTTCTTTTGTAGCGGCTGCACAACATTATCAACAGACAAATCTTGTCTCTGATGTTCCCGATCTCGCAAAGATTACAGATCCCAACCTTGTGAATTCGTGGGGAATCGCGCGAAACCCGACAGGACCATGGTGGGTTGCCGACAATGGTATGGGAGTGGCAACCGTGTATAACGGAACGGGCCAACCTTTCCCGCCGGACAATCCCTTGGTGGTAACTGTACCCCCGCCTCCGGGCGGGATTCCCCCATCGACTCCGACCGGGATTGTTTTTAACGGCGCATCGGATTTCGCGGTTGCACCGGGGATGCCAGCACTATTCATTTTCGTGACCGAAGATGGGACTATCTCTGCCTGGAACCGGTCTGTCAATTCTACCAGCGCCATTCTCAAAGTGAACAACTCACCGGTAGCGGTCTACAAGGGTGCGACCATTGCGCGGAAAGGTGATGCGAACTTCCTTTATGTCACAAACTTCAGAGGGGGAAGCGTAGATGTATTTGATACGGACTTCAATCAGGTCACATTGGACACGGATGCCTTTATAGACAAGAAAATTCCTGCGGGTTTTGCCCCCTTTAATGTGCAGAACATCAACGGTAAGATATTTGTGACATTTGCCCAGCAAGATGCCCAAAAGCATGATAACCTGAACGGACCGGGATTGGGCTTCGTAGATGTCTTTGACACGAGTGGACATCTATTGATGGGTTTGGAACAGGGGAACTGGATGAATGCACCCTGGGGAATAACGCTTGCCCCTTCGGATTTCGGACGGTTCAGCGGACATTTGCTGGTGGGCAACTTTGGAAGCGGACAGATTGCCGCCTTCGATTCTGAAGACGGGAACTTCCAGGGCTTTCTTACAGGTCCCGATGATAAGCCGATCTCCAT
>JAWOKW010000129.1:0-3212 GCA_033854095.1 Candidatus Methanoperedens sp.
ACCTTTTCTTTTTTCGACTTAAGCTCCCTAAATATCGCCCTGCATATCTTCACTTCTGGGTATTCAGGATATTTCTCCTCACCCCTCTGCCTTCTCTTCTGCAGTCTATCTGAAATGGCCTTTAATCTCTGCTCATCCACCCCTATCGCTATCTTGAGGCAGTGCCTTTCAACCTCCATGTTACCTGTATCATCGACTGCTGTGAGCCACCAGGTCAGTCTGGGTGGGGCTTTCAGGACATCACTTTCGCACTGGATGTTAGCGGTCTCGTGCTCTATTTGTTCCTGGAAATCGCTGATGCTGTTCCTGAATATCATCTTTACGTCATCTGACATCTGCACATCATAAGAGAAAAAGATCATGTCAGGCTGGATCGAGTCGGAATAAAAGATGGCTTTATCCCCTAGACTTCTCCTGATCCACCATTTCTGCGGGATGAGATGCAGCATTGACCTGCATGCGTGCGACTTCCCTCCGCCGCTGTCCCCGTTTATGTTTATGGCAAGCCCGTCGCTTGCAGCTACACTGCTGCATACGGAACTGCATAAAAGAACATAACCAAAAGGCCTGTCTCCTGAATGGAACCTGTTCCAGGTGTCCAGGATATATTCGATCGGATTACCCTTGGTCATTATCTCGATTGCCTTTTTTGTTATCTCTATATCAATGTAGTCCTTATCCAGGCTCTTTTTAGGGCATGTCTTGCATAATTCTAATACTTCAGGGAAATTCTCCCTGATGGTATCGCATCTCCACCTTTTCTTTTCATTGACATTCTTCCACTCATCTGCAGTGCGCCTGGGATCGTAGTCGTTTCCGTACACCTTCTTTGCATACAATCTGAACTCTTCAAGCGTCACGAGCTGGGATTTCAGCTCGGTAGCAGTAGCGAGCATCAACCTGCGCCCCTCCCTGCCGTGCATGGTGTCCCTAGACTGGTTTATGATCCACTTAAAGCACGTGCGGCAGCCTTTGATCTTTTCGTCAAGTTTCTTTAACAGCCTGAAAGTTTCGATGACAGTCTCGGGCAATTCAGGAAGCTTGAAAGTTTCAAGATTCGCTCCTTCGGGCAGATGCCATTTGTACTTCTGCCCTTCCCTGTGGACTGAAGGAGGGACTACTACCTGATTACCTTCGCCCAATATCTCTATCCCAAAATCATGGAATTTCCAGTTCCCGATCTTATCTGTGAACTTGAAATATACGTGACCCCTGCCTGCTGTTCTTCCTGCTCTCAGTGTCCTTTCGAGTATCTTCTGCTCTGGAGGGAAAAGTACATCGACCCAATCGATCTTGTCGAGGTCTATCATGATTACCCCGCTTTCTCTGCCCAAGACAAGCCCCACGTTGTTATTAGTCTTCTCGAACCATTCTTTCAACTCGGCTTCTGAAGCCTTCCTGCGCTTCTGCCAGCCATTCAGCAGGGGCCTCTTTCCAGGACTGCCTCCGGCATCCTTTGAACCAGCGAGCGGATGGATCACCCACCCTTTTCTGGTGAGCCTGATTGCTTCGTTCAGATGTTCTTTTCCCAGAATATCACCGCTCTTATCGCATCCATGTCGTCTGCTGGTGTTAGGTTCCATCAGGCTGTTCTGACCTGGCCATACTCAATATTACCTCAGCGGTCTCTGCCTCATTCAACGTATAGAGCAGTGGAACCCTGAGAGGAACCACTATTTTGTCAAGTAAGCCCTGAATGGATGCTGGATTTATGGTTCGACCTGAAAAGAAGGGGTCTTCTCCCTCGATGATCAGTACGGGGCGCTCATAGCGGTTTGCCAGATTTCTTATCTGGCAAAAGGGTTTCCTTTCCTCGAAAATAGATTTTAATATGTCTTCAAGAGTCATGCGCTCAAATGCTATTTTATGGTCTGCCACATAGTCGCCAGCTTCAAGGGTCGTGATTTCGATCTCAACACCCTGCTTTTCAAGTGTCTTTACTACGCGTGAATCTTGTTCTCCTGAATCCACGACAACGCTGACTGATGGCATTTCAGCACGTCCCGGTAATGCCTTTTGATCCTGTGATAACCCAACCGGGAGTACAGGAGGCGGGGGAAAGAATAGAGCCTGACAATCTCTCCCCGGCTTCTCGTTTTCGAGGATGTGTTGTCCCGTTACGACTGCACCGTGGTTGTGCTATTGCCTTTGTGTACGCGCTGAAAAGTCGCGCGGCGCAACCTGTTAAGAGATAAATAGTATTCAATGGAGAAATTCTGGCCTTGCTCATGATATCTCCTGTGAGGCTTTCTTCGCCTCCCTACCATCTAATCCAATTATTACGACACGGCCATTCGCCTCTTCAAAGCCATTCAGCATTTGGTCTATCATTTTCTTATCCCTGTATTATAATACGTACTTATTTTGATATGTTGCCAAAGTATAAATAGTTTTATGTACTATAATACGTACACAATGAAACGCAAAGAATTGGGCGAAGCAAGCGTGCGTAGGAACTATGCATTCAGCCAGCGCACGATCGAGAACCTGAAATGGCTCATAGATCACAGGATATACAGGAACGAGACCGAAGCGATTGATCTTGCGATAGAGCGAATGCGGACTATTTACGAAATCAGCGAAGAAACGTCAAAAGCCCCGGTACATCCAGAGGATGCTAAACAATCCAAAAGAGTTAAGGCGGAAGAGAGTTGACCGTAATCTAAACTGGGCGATCGTATATTCTCGCTCTGTTATTCTATATACAAGAATGCGACCTGCAAATCATACGCGATTTACTTTGCTGTTTCAATTATATTATCGATAACATCCCAATCAAGTGATCCAATTCTTGAATCGCCAAAGCTCTCATAATTTCAATTGATGAGTTATAACATTGACAAACGCAGAGTTGATGGTACCTCTTTCTCAAACTCATCCTTTATAAGATCGAGGCATTCAGGACTATATAGCTTAAGCGAGCAGGCGAAAAATTTTTAAATGTGCAACTATATTAGAATAAAATGGTGTAGGTATTGGTAAATCAGATTGAGATTCATAGGAGCTATCTCGATTAAGTCCCGGCAGCGCAGTGACCGCGTTGCAGGTCAATCAGGCTTTGCGCGATGGAGTACTCGTCCCGTGGAAGCGCAACCTCGCAGAGTACTGGAAGACGGCTGAGGAGCTGCTTATTGCAGATAGAGGTGCCCTGGTAATAGAACCAAAAGTAGGGCTGCACGAGAATGCCTTTGAGATAGATTTCGCATCACTTT